>NZ_JAINEZ010000043.1:0-41435 GCF_019873065.1 Sphingobium sp. PNB | reverse complement strand
AATCCCGGTGACGCACCCAGCCCGTCACCGTGACCAAGACCGAGAAACTCTAGCCCCAGGTGGTCCAGAGAATGGTGTCGGATCAGAAGGAGCCGGACTCTACCTCTGAATGGTAACAATCAGGGGAGCACGTCAGTCCCTTTTCAGATTGGCTGAGAGACTTTTGGAAATGCGCGAAAGATCGCATTTCGATGCCGCACGAGCCTTCTCCCTTACACGACCACCCAACGGCAGTATCATATTGGTGGCCGGATGGGGGAGAAGGCTGGTGCCGCATGCGCTAAAAAGGCGCATTTCCAAACACCTCTCTGACAAAGAATGTGCTGCCACCTTGCGATGACAGCACATCCAGCGACCCTCCACTGCCCGTCGAGGATTATCTGAAACCGAACTTCAGGGTTACGCCATAGGTAGCCGGCCGGGCGGCGTAGCGAACGACCACATCCTGGGTGACGAACTGATTGCTCCAATAATATTCATTGAAGACATTGCGCCCCCAGACCGACAGGCTCCACCTGTCATCCAGCGCCTTGATGCCGGCACGCATGTCTACAGTCTTGAATGAGCCGATGACGGAAGAAGGCGCGACGCCCAGCGTGGAGCTCGTCTTGCTGTTGTACAGCATATTTGCTCCCATAAAGGCACCAAGACTGTCGTTCAGATTCCACTCATAATTGATGTCACCCACCACATGCCATTTCGGCGAGAAGGGCAGCGCCGATCCGCTGAAGTCGCCTGACACGCGCTCATTATTGATACCGGAGAAATTCAGAACCTTTGAGTCGACATAGGTGACGGCGCCACGCAAGATCAGGCCGGAAACCGGACGTGCCGTGATTTCCACCTCTGCGCCGTTGATCCTCGACTTCGGCACATTCACCAGCTTCTCCAGCTGGTTGAACACAGGGTCGATCACCAGACCGCGGATCTGCTTGTCCTTATAGATATAATGGAAGGCAGCCAGATTGAACTGAAGCGCGCGGTCCATCGCCGAAATCTTCGCGCCGACTTCATAGGCCGTCACCGATTCCTGCGTGACGGGCGAGAGCTGCGCAGTCGTGGACGCCGGCAGTGTCGGGAAGCTGCCCGATTTATAGCCCCGCGATGCCAGAGCATAGAGAAGAATGTCCCGATTTGGCTTATAGTTGACGCCCAGACGCCAGGAGAAATTATCTTCTTTCAGACTGTCGGTATAGGGCGTGCGTGTGTTTTCGAAGGTTGTCGCATCCATGCTGAGGCAGGATGTCGGGCCAAGCGGAGCGCCTGGCGTACCTGAGATCGCATCCGAGAGTATCTTGAATGTGGTCTGCATGCCAATGTCACCGGTCATGCAGGATGTGTAGTCATTCTTGCTCTTCGCATAGCGAGCGCCCGCCAACAGGGTAAGCTCCCGCGTCACCTCCGCCTCGACATTACCGAAGATCGCCCAGTCCTTGATATCCTGGGTGATCGTCGTCGTGGAAGCCGCAATCCATGGCCCACCAGGAAGAATGGCCGTATTGGTTGAGTCGCCAGTTAGAATGTCGTTGGCGCTACGCACCTTGTTCTTCGCATAGTTGCCGCCGAGCAACCAGTTGATGCCATGCATATCGCCGGAAAGCCGCAGTTCCTGACTGAAACTCTTGACCCGCCCGTCGGCATTGACGCCGGCATTCTTCAGTGAAGTACCATCGCGGTCGACCGAGTAATTCTCATTATAACGCGAGAAGGCCGTGATGGACGTGAGCGTTATATCATCCGTCAGTTCATAATCGCCGCGTAGCGACAGTTGATAGAAGCCATCGTCCCGCGTCAGATCCCGATCGGAATCCCAGTCTGCGGCCCGGGCGTTCTCGGGCGCAGGGCTGAGAGTGCGGAACACGGCGATCCGACGCAGCGTCTCGGTCAGATCCGCAGCGCCAGCTGCTGCCGCGAACGGCGCTGTTGTCTCGTTCAGCTGGAGGAAAAGGCCCTGAAGCTGGCCCGCCTGCGTGTCGGACTTGTCCCGCCAGCCATTGGCGCTGAACAAGAGAGTCAGGCGCTCGCTGGGCTTCCATTCCGCCTGGAAACGCCCGCGCAACTGGTCCTGTCGCCCGAGGCTGGCATCGCGGTTATAATTATATTGCCACGGGCCAGAAATGGTCGCAGCTCCCGCCAGACGCACGGACAGCGTATCGCTGATCGGACCACTAATGAAGGCTTCACCATCGAAGGTATCGAAACGACCATAAGATGCCGTTATACCGGCCTCAAGAGACTTGGTCGGCTTGGCCGCGATATAGTTGATCGCCCCACCGGTCGAGTTCTGGCCGAAGAGAATACCTTGAGGCCCTTTCAGGACCTCAACACGCTCCAGGTCTAGAGACACGCCCTGCGTGAATGCGCCATAGGCCAGTGGAACCTGATCCACATAGACGCTCACAGCGGGGCTGGCCCCCAGCGTGTAATCATTGAACCCTACGCCGCGGAGCGTGTAGAGCGGGGTCCCGTCCTGACTCTTGGTGAATGTGAAGCCGGGCGTGATCTTTGCCAGATCGCCCGCGCTACCCACACCCGCCGACGCCAATTGATCGGCAGAGGCCGCCGTGATCGACAAACCGACATCGTTCAAATTCTGCGCACGCTTCTGCGCAGTAACGATGATGTCTGCAACACCGCCGGAGGGAGTTTCTTCAGACGCTTGCGCAGGTGGCGCGGTTTGTTCCTGCGCAAAGGCTGAAGCAACATGGGTGATCGCAATCACAGAGGCTGCAGTCGCAAGAAGTCTCGACGAGAATTTCGTCATCATATTCCCCTCCAGAACGTGCGGCTTTACTCGATGGAAGCCGCATTTTTACTGTGCATCCTGTGATAGACCATATGGAGGATGATAACAGGGCGCACCGTGCCAGTTCGGGGCGAAACGCGCCATGGTTGAGCGATTGGCATCCCATGTGCCACACTACCTCATGAAGAGGCCCCATTTCCTGCGGTCGGCCAAACCAATTCCAGCGTCTCCAACCCGCAAGTTACGCCAAGCAGATTGAACGGTTTTGCCCCTGGTTTCAGTGAGAAGTCCGGGATTCGCCTCAACCACTCCCGCAGGAATATGCCAATCTCACGACGCGCCAGTGTCGCGCCCGGGCAACTGTGCGGCCCAGCCCCAAAGGCAAGGTGCCGCGCCGGCCGCTCTCGATCGAACCGGACTTCCAGCGGATTGTCGACGCGGCGATCATCCAGGCCGCAGAGCATGTTGATGGGCAATATCGTGTCATTTTTCCGGAAGGTCACGCCTTTATATTCGAAATCTTCCTGGATCACGCGCGCCGCCTGGACGATCCCGAACCGACGAAAAAGCTCCTCCATCGCGTCGCGAACAAAGCGATCGTCATCCAGCCGTTCGATCAATGTCGCACGGTGCTCCGGATGCGTAGCGAGAAACAGCGTGATGTACGACAGCATGGCTGCGATCGTATCGAGTCCCCCGAACAGGATCAGGGTCATGTAGGAGATCGCGTCCATTTCGCTGATCATCTCGTCGCCGACTGATGCATTGACGACGATCGAGGCAAGGTCATTGCCCGGATTGGCACGGCGGGCGCGCACGATGTCGGTCACATACACGAAAATCGCCTGCTGCGCTTCCTGGCGAGCTTCCAGCGTGCCACCCTTGATGAACTTTTCCACGAGCGGAAGAAGCCGGTGCCGCTCTTCCCGAGGAAGATCGACCAGGTCGAGGAAGATGTTCATGGGCATGATGTTGGCAAAATCCGCCACGAAATCACATTCGCCCTGGCCGATCAGCTCATCGATCAGATCATCGACCAGCTGACGCACGCGTGGCTCCATGTCGTCCACGATTTTGGGAAAAAGAGCGCGACTCAAAGGCTTTCGCAACTCCGTGTGGAGTGGTGGGTCCGTCTCCAGAGGCAATGAGCGTGGCGCATTGTCATCGCGTGGCAGAAAGACCCGCTTGCTGGAAAAGCGCGCGGGATCACGCAACATCATTTCCACATCCTCGGCCCGGGTCGCAACCCAATGTCCGCCATTGTGCGGCGTCCAGAAAATGTCTGGGCTCGCCAGCTGGACGGTGTGAAAAGCAGCTTGAGCATCCCAAGCACCGCCGGGAACACTATACATGTTGAAATCAATCACTAGCGACAGCGGCACATGATCGGGCCGAACCGCCAGCGAGACACGTTCACCAGCTTCCTGCATCCACTCTCTCCAGAAATTATGCCGCTGGATTAGATATTATTGAACTTACCTTCAATAACATGGTATGAGCGAAACGGGCCATGTCCAGGCAGATCATGACAAAACGATGCTGCGCCGCTTTTGGCAATTGCATCGCCATTTGAGCACCATATGGATTTTTGAGATGAACGCGGAAAATCAGCGCTCGCGAAAGGAAAGGGCGCCCCGCCTCTCACCAGGCGCGCGTCAGGCACAGTTGCGGGCTATAACGCTGGAGCTCCTGGCCGAACACGGCCTTGGTCATACCAACCACACGATGATCGCGAAGCGTGCGGGCGTGTCATTGCCCACCATGATGCATTATTATGCAGATCATGACGATCTTGTGCGGGATGTTCTCAACGAAGTCGCGAATTTCCTTCTGCACGGAATTGCCACGCGAGCCGCCGCAGAACAGGTTGATCCGCTTGCCGCGTTGGAGGAAATGCTCGTCTCGCTGGCGCGTTCGATCGACACGCATCAAGATGTTGTGCGCACGTGGCTCGACTGGAGCACGGCCACGCGTCACCCCACATGGCCCCGCTATATCGCCTTTCGCGAGGCTGCCTGCGCCGTGGTCGGAAAAAAGCTGAAAGAAGGAAAGGCTGACGGCACCATCAGCAAAGATTTGGTGGTCGAGGAGGCCGCAGAAGTGGTCGTCGGCCTCGCGCACATGATTGCGCAGATGCGTTTCACCGGGTCCACGGTTGCGCAGACCCGGCTTGCAATACAACATCTGCTCACCGGCTATCTGGGAGGAAAGCCGCGCTAAGGGTCAGCTGACCGCGACCTCCCGCTCAGGTGCCGCGACTGCACGGGTTTCTTCAAACTTGCGCAATATGGTCGGTTCGAGTGCTTTCACCTGTTCGACATTGGCGTGCTTGACATGTCCATAGCCGCGAATCTGCGCAGGCAACGAGGCCAGTTCTACAGCGGCGGCGTGGTTGGCGGGGGTCAGCCGGTCTGCGACCATGCGCATCTGCGCTTCATAATGGTCGATCAGCCCCCGCTCCATCCGACGCTCCTCGGTATAGCCGAAGATGTCGAAGGCGGTCCCACGTAGTCTCTTGAAGCGGGCGAGGACAGCGAAAGCCTTGCCCATCCATGGACCGAACTCGCGTTTGATCAGGTGCCCATTCGCATCGCGCTTGGAGAAGAGCGGCGGCGCGAGATTATAACGCAGCTTCGCGCCATTCTCGAACGTCTCCTTCAGCTGCTGCTGGAACGCTGGGTCCGCGTGCAGGCGAGCCACCTCATACTCGTCCTTGTAGCTCATCAGCTTGGCGAAGTTGCGAGCCACCATGACCGATAGAGTATCCTTGCCCGGCGCGGCCTGCTGTTCCGCATGTCTCACCAGGTCGACAAGGTCGCGATAGCGCTGGGCCCAGGCTGCATTCTGATAGCCAGTAAGCAGGCCAGTGCGGTGGGCGACAATATCGTCAAGTTTGGTCAGCGGCTGGAACTCGATCTCCTGCACATGACTCACCACGGCCTGTTCGATCCGCTGCGGGTCGACCGCCTGGAGGCGCCCGAGCGCGAAGGCTGCCTTGTTGAATGGGATCGCCACGCCGTTGATCTCGACCGCCCGCTCGATCGCTTGCGGAGAGACCGGCAACAGGCCAAGCTGGCTCGCATAGCCAAGCATGAACAGATTGGCGGCGATGGTATCTCCGAGCAATGCCAGGCCAAGGCCAGTGGCGTCGACGCTTTGCAACTGCGCGGACATTTTACCGAGGCGGCGAACCAGCAGCCCCTGATCCAGGGTCAGGTCTGGATTGCGCTGGAAGGCCGGCGTTGGCGTGACACGGGCGTTGACGACGGTCTTCGTCCGCTCGCCGTCCAGGGTGATCGCCGGTTCCTTGGAGAGAGCCGCGACGGCATCGAAGGCCAGCGCTAGATCCGCCTCGCCGATGCCCAGTTTCTGCGCACCCAGATCCTCATTATGCGCGGCGATGCGGACATGGCTATATACCGCGCCATTCTTCTGGCTAAGGCCGGTCATGTCGAACACCGATGTCGACTTGCCTTCCAGATGCGCCGCCATGGCGAGCAGCGCGCCGATGGTGACGACGCCGGTCCCGCCAATGCCCGACACCATGATGTTATAGGCGCCGTCCTCGAGGGAAACGAGAGCCGGAGACGGAAGAGCGATGTCGGTCTCACTCGCCAGCTGCGCCTTTTTGGGCTTGCGCGGCTCGGCGTCCAGCACCGTCACGAAACTCGGACAGAAGCCCTTCACGCAGCTATAATCCTTGTTGCAGTTCGACTGGTCGATTTGCCGCTTGCGCCCCAGTTCGGTTTCCTTGGGCCAGACGCTGACGCAATTGGACTGGACCGAGCAGTCGCCGCAACCCTCGCAAACAGCCGCATTGATGAACATGCGCTTGGCCGGATCGGGGAACTTGCCCCGCTTACGGCGACGGCGCTTTTCCGCGGCGCAAGTCTGTTCATAGACGATGACCGTGACGCCCGGCACGTTGCGCAATTCCTTCTGAACCGCGTCATAGCTGTCGCGATGATGGACCGTGACCCCGGCGCCAAGGCCGCTATGCGACCCATAAAGTTCAGGCCTGTCCGTCACGACGACGCAGCGTGTCGCTCCTTCGGCCAGCACCTGCCGGGTGATGTCACCGGGCGTCAGCGGTCCGTCCACCGGCTGACCTCCGGTCATGGCGACGGCATCGTTGAACAGGATCTTGAAGGTCATGTTGACCTTCGCCGCCACGGCGCCCCGCACCGCCAGCAGGCCGCTATGATAATAAGTGCCATCCCCCATATTCTGGAAGATGTGATTCATGTCGCTGAAATAAGCGAGGCTGTACCAATGCGCGCCCTCCCCGCCCATCTGCGTATTGGGCAGCATTTCCGGGCCGGAATACATCGCCATCGCATGGCAGCCGATGCCGCCCGCGGCGATCGATCCTTCAGGAAAGCGGGTGCCTGTATTGTGCGGACAGCCTGAGCAGAAATAGGGCGACCGCCCGGCATCGGCGGGCTTCAGCGCCGCAACCGTCGCCATTTGCCGCGACAGGCGTTCGGCGCGCTCCGCCAACGCTGCATCCTCGACGCCCAGACGCTGCAGCCGCTCGGCAATGACGATCGCCAGTTGCACCGGCTCCAGCTGTTCGTCCGCCGGAATCATGGCAACGCCATCTTCATCGGTCTTACCGACGATGCGCGGCATGTCCGGCCGGCCGTAGAGGATCGCCTTGGCCTGGTTCTCGACCAGCGGGTCCTTCTCCTCGATGAACAGCAACTCGCTCTGGCCGGCGGCGAACTCGACCAGCCCTTCGCGCTCCACCGGATACATGCAGCCCAGCTTGTAGAAGGACAGGCCGAGCGCCGCCGCGGCTTCCCGGTCCAGCTCCAGCATCTTGAGCGCCTGGCGCACATCCTGCACCGCCTTGCCGGTCGACACGATGCCCAGACGCCGCTGCGGCGCGTCGATCAGCGTCCGGTCGATGCCGTTGGCGCGCACGAACTTGCCGACCAGCGGCCAGCGATAGCGCTTGAGCACGATCTCCGACCCAATGCGGTCGAGATGGGTGGGGTAATTGTGGAAGCCATTGGCCGGGGCCGGACCGCGATCGGGACAGACGGGGCCATTGTCCCGCATCTCGATGTCAACCGTCATCGTCTGCTCCAGCGTCTCGTTGGTCAGCTTGAAGCCGGTATAGAGGCCTGTATAGCGCGACATGGCAAAGCCCAGCAGGCCCAGATCGATCACATCCTGCACGTCGGACGGCGCCAGGATCGGCATGCCCGCATGCATCAGCGCCATCTCGCTCTGATGCGCGACGGTCGACGATTTGCCCGAATGATCGTCCCCGGCAACGATCAGCACGCCGCCATGGGGATGGGTGCCCGCGATATTGCCATGCTTGAAGGGATCTCCCGAACGATCCACCCCCGGCCCCTTGCCGTACCAGATCGCGAACACGCCGTCGCGATGGGCGCCCGGCGTGGTCGCCAGCATCTGCGTGCCCCAGACCGCCGTCGCCGCCAGATCCTCGTTCACGCCGGGCTGGAACAATATGTCGTGGCTCTTGAGCAGATCCTTGGCCCGCCACAGTTCCAGGTCATAGGTGCCAAGCGGCGATCCGCGATAGCCCGAGATGAAGCCCGCCGTATTGAGCCCCGCCCGCGCATCGATCTCCTTCTGGAGCAGCGGCACGCGGATCAGCGCATGGGTGCCGCTCATGATCACCCGGCCTTCTTCGACCGTATATTTATCGTCCAGTTTCACGTCACGCATGATGGGTCTCTTTCAGCTCCGGCTCATGCCAGGCGGCCGCCTTGTCGCGGAGATAGGCAGCAAAGGCGGTGTCAAAATCGGTGAGAACCGTCCGGCTACTCGGCCGGTCGGCGATCAGGTTGAACCAGTTGCGCAGGCCGTCGACCTGATCCAGCAGGGACATGTCCCAGGTGAAACGCGCCACCCGCTCCCCAATGTCGAAGGTGTAGAAGGCGAAGAGGTCCGCCGTCGTCAGCTCTTCGCCCATAAGAAAGGGCTTCAATTCCACCAGATGGCTGAGTGCGCGCATTGCTCGGTCAAGGGTTTGGCGCGCCGCTTCGGTGGTGCCGGGCGCATTGCAGCCACCCATGAACACACCGGGAAATAGCGAACGCAGCGGCGTCTCGACATAGAGCTGCACGATGTTCGTGACCTGCCGCGCCTTCGCCCGCCCGAACGGCTCGTCCGGCAAAAGGGGAATGCCGCCTGTCGCCTCCTCCAGATAGTCGAGGATCGCCACCGTCTCCGCGATGCAACCTTGCCCTGTCTCCAGATAGGGGATCTTGCCCATCGCGCTGCGGGCGAGAAATGCGTCATCCTGCCTCGCCCGCTCCACGACGATCTCGAACGGCACATCCTTCTCGATCAGCGCAGCGCGCACCGTATTGAAATAATTACTCACGGCATAGCCGTGCAGCCGCAAGGCATCAGGCCGGGACATTGACCGAGACCAATATATCGTCGCCATCCCGCGTGACGGCATAGGTCGTCAAGAGCAGGTCAGGATCCTCTTCACAGCTGCCTGAGGGAAGATTGAAGGTCCAGCCATGCCAGGGACAGATCAACTGACCGTTGCAGATTTCGCCCTGATGCAATGGTCCCTGCGCATGCGGGCAGCGCGCCGCCGTGGCAACCGGCTCCCCGTCGACGAGAAATACCAACAGCTTGGTTTCGTCGACAGAGGCCCGGATCGGCTGACCGACCTCCAGATCTGCCATGGTTCCTACCTTGTGCATCCTGCCCGCTCTCCTTGCGCCATTTAGGCCCTTATTCCGGCCTAACCTGATGCCCGACGTTGGGGCATGGCGGACAGCGCCATGTCACAGCAAAACGTGACAGGACGCCCATTTTTGCCACAAATTCGTTGACGCACCGGGGGGAAAGCGCGACGCTACGAGCAGCAAAAAGGGACAATATGTCCCTGTCGCTTCAGGAGAGTGACGTGACTGGAATGGGCGTTTCGCGGTCGGCATCAACCGGCTGGGTGCTGGCGATCATCCGCGCCATGCGAACCGAAGGCGTGGACACCGACGCCGTTCTGTCTGAGATCGGAATGGACCCGGCGCTTCTGGAAGGCGGCTTCAGCCGCTATTTCCAAGCCGATGTAGGGAAATTGTGGCGCCGCGCAGTCGAACTCACGGGTGATCCCGATTTCGGCTTCAAGGTCGCGGCCGAAGTGCGTCCGGCGACCTTTCATGTGGTCGGCTATTCGATGAGCTGCTCCTCGACCCTGTCAAAGGCCTTACATCGCTTTGCCTATTATTGCCGATTGATATCGGATTCGGCCGCCGCGACCCTGACGGAAACGCAGGATCAGGCCATGCTGGAGTTCCACTTCGATACTGGCGGCGCGCCTCCGATCTATCAGACCGTGGATACCGTGGTCGCCAGCGTCCTGTCCTATCTTCGCTGGATCATCAACGAACGGCTGGTGCCGGTCGAGGTCCGCTTTGCCCATGAAGTGCCGCAACAGACGGCCAATTTCTCTAAATTTTTCGGCTGTCCGGTGCGGTTCGAGGACGCGCAGAACTGCATCATCTTTCGCAAGCGGGATCTGGAACGCCGCATCCTATCGTCGGATGAGGAACTGGCTTCCCTGCTTGACGGGGCGGCCAATCGCCATCTGGAACAGCGCATGGCTGGGCGCTTCGCGACCCGGGTCCGGGACCTGATGATGGCGCAGTTGCCCGATGAAGTACCGTCCAAAGTCGAGACTGCCAGGCGCCTCGGCATGACGGAAAGGACTTTGCTGCGACGGCTGAAAAATGAAGGCACGACCTTCGCAGATGTACTTCAGAAGTTGCGCGAAGAGCTGGCATTCCAATATCTTCAGCGCGGCATGTGTCTGAGCGAAGTCGCCTATCAACTGGGTTTTTCCGACAACGGAACTTTCTCTCGCGCCTTCAAACAGTGGACGGGGCGCCGCCCGAGCACCATCTTCAGCGAAGAGCCGGGAGAGAAGGCGGCCTAAGCCGCCTCCGATCGATCAGGTCTGGATATAGGCGACCTGCGTGTGCGTATATTCGTAAAGCCCATGCTTGCCGTCCGTGCCACCTATACCGGACTTGCGCACCCCGGCATGAAAGCCCTGGATCGCCTCGAAATGCTCCCGGTTGACATAGGTTTCACCGAAACGAAGGTCGGAAATCGCCTTCATCGCTGACGACAGGCTGCGGGTGAAGATGGAGGAAGACAGGCCATAGTCGCTGGCATTGGCCAGCGCGATACCCTGGTCGAGATCGTCGATCTCGTTCACCACGATGACGGGTCCGAAAATCTCCCGGTGCATGATGTCCATATCCGGCGTGGTCCCGGCGAGCACAGTCGGCCGGTAATGACAGCCCGCCCCCTCCAGCACAGCGCCACCTGCCAGGACTTCCGCGCCGAGCGAGCGCGCATTGTCGACGAGCGCCTCGATCCGCTGTACCGCTGCCCGATTGATGACCGGCCCCATCGCCACTTGCGCCCCGCCCAGAGGATCGCCCTGGCTGATCCCGCCGACCGACGCGGCCAGCTTGTCCCGGAATTGTTGCGCAACACCCTTCTGAACATAGACCCGCTCGGCGCAGTTGCACGCTTGCCCTGTATTGATCGTCTTGGACATGGTGAGCGTCTGGACGGCCAGATCCACATCCGCGTCATCAAGAACAATCACCGGTGCCTTGCCGCCCAGTTCCAGGTTGACCTTGGTCACATTTCGGGCGGCGCTGGCCATGATCGCAGAACCGGCAGCCGAACTGCCGGTGAAGCTGATCATCTGTACGGTGGGATGCGACACCAGCGCCGCCCCGGTCGTTTCACCCCGCCCGCAGATAAGATTGAATACGCCCACCGGCAGGTCCGTCTCGGCGACTAGCCTCGCGAAAGCCGCCGCGCCGAATGGCGTTTCTTCAGACGGCTTCACGACAATCGTATTGCCGGTGACGAGCGCGGGCGCCACCTTCCGCGCGACCATGAAGAAGGGGAAGTTCCAGGGCAATATGCCCGCCACCACGCCCATCGGCCGCCGGAACAGCAGCATGGTCTCGCCTGGCCGGTCGCTTGAGATGACCTCGCCCTCGATCCGCCGACCCCATTCGGCCATATAGTCGAGATATTCGGCCGTCAGCGCGACTTCCATCTCCGCAAGCGGCAGTATCTTGCCCTGCTCGAGCGCGGTGATCCTGGCCAGTTCGGGCAGCTTTTCCCTGATCTTCGTCGCGATCGCCCGCAGAGCCAATCCGCGCGTATGCGCCGGCAGGCGCGCCCAGTCGGCCTGCGCCGCTTCAGCAGCGCGCAGCGCGGCATCCACCACGCCCCTGTCGGCATCAGGCGCCCGCCCGATCACATCTCCCGTAGCGGGATTGAGGACATCGATCACGCCGTTCGCCGACGTGAATTCGCCGCCAATATAATTTTCGAAGCTCAGATTCATGGTCCGTCCCGCCGTCATCAAAGGATATTGCGCAAAGGGGTCGCCGAACGAGCCGACTCCTGCGTGCGAAGGAAGTCCGGCACTTCGCTCGCGAGCCGGATATGGTTGCGGCCAAGTTCGCTGAGACTGCCGCAACCGAGCAACGCCAAAGTCCGTTCCGTCTCCGCTCGCAGCAATTCAAGCACCCGCCCTACACCGGGAGCACCGAAGGCGCTGAGGCCGTAGAGATAAGGCCGCCCCGCCATGCACGCCGTCGCCCCCATCGCCAGAGCCTTGACGATATGACTGCCCCGCCGGATGCCGCCATCCAGGATCACCTCCAACCGGTCGCCGACCGCATCGACTATGTCCGCCAGCAGATCGATCGTGGGCGGCACGCCATCAAGCTGACGACCGCCATGATTGGACAGGATGACGGCCGTTGCTCCGGCCGCTGCCGCCATGCGCGCGTCGCGCACGGACTGGATGCCCTTGATGGCGAACGGGCCACCCCAATATTGCGCGACACGCTCTACCGCAGCCCAGGTGATGTTCCGTTCCATGCGCGCTGCGAAATAGGTTGCAAGGGTCGAAAGATCGCCGCTTTCCGCGTTCGCCGGACCGACGTTGGGCAAGCTGAAAGCAGGACTCGTCAGATAATTGACGCACCAGCGAGGACGCAATGCGAAGGACAGAATACTGGCTGCTGTCAGGCGGGGCGGCACGGTCAAGCCCGTGCGCAAATCCCTTTCCCGATTGCCTGCAACGATCGTGTCCACCGTCAGGCAAAGCGCGTCGAATCCCGCTGCCTTGCAGCGGTCGATCATCGCGAAATTCAGCTGCTCGTCATTCAACAGATAAAGCTGGAATATCTTGGGGCCCGCGCTGCTTCTGCCCACATCCTCAATGCTGGAGGTCGCCATGGTCGACAGCGCATAGCCGACGCCGCTCCGCTCAGCCTCGCGCGCCACGCCCAACTCGCCATCACGATGGAACATGCGGGTCATGCCGGTGGGCGCAAGCAAAAGGGGCCAGGCAAGGTCGCGCCCCAACACCCTTCGCCCCATATCGACCGAACGTATGTCCTTCAGATAGTCAGGCGCCAGATTATACCGGTCAAATCCTTCAATATTGGCCAGCATGGTGCGCTCATCATCGGCGCCCCCGGCGATATAATGATAGAGCGGCGCAGGCAGGCGTTTGCGCGCCAGCCGCTCGAAATCGGCGATATTATGGCAATTGCCGGTTCGAGCCATGCCCGTCAGGCCTCCCTAACAGACGCCCTTCGGGCGCCCTTTTCTTGTCATCGCAGCGCTAAGAAAGTCACCGCACCCTGTAGCGCACCGGAAGGACATGCGGTCCGCGTGCGAAATAGGAATCTAGCCAATGAACCTCATCCGAAACCGGCTCGATCAGGGAGAAGCGCGAGAAGATGACTTCCAGCGCCGACTTGGCTTCCATCCGGCTGAGATAGTTGCCGAGGCAAAAATGAGGCCCCTGCCCGAAGGACATGAGCGGCACCTCGATCTTGCGGTCTATATCGAACACTTCAGGATTGTCGAACTTGCTCTCGTCCCGGTTGGCCGAAGCAAGGATAGGCATGATCGCCGACCCGGCTGGGATTTTCACGCCGGCGATTTCCGTATCGATCGTCGTGTGACGGAAGATGATCTGGACCGGCGGATTGTACCGCAGCACTTCTTCCAGCACGGCCGGTATCAGGCTGTGATCCGCCAGCACACGATCGAACACATCGCGATGCCGGTTCAGTTCGATCAGCGTGGTGCCAAGCAGGTTGGTCGTCGTCTCGACGCCTCCGATCAGCAGCAATATCGCCATGGAGAGGACTTGGTTGCGCGTCAGCTTCTGCCCGTCAACCTCGGTGGTGATGAAGGTGGAGATCAGGTCATCGCCCAGATTCTTCACCCGCTCGTCATACAGATCCTCGAAAAAGTCCCGCATCTTTTTGGTGCTGGCTGCGATATGAGCGAGCTTTTCAGGTCCATAGGCAGCCCGGTTGGCCGCTGACAGCACATCATCGACCCAGACCTTGAACTCCGCGCGGCGCTCGGTTGGCACACCCAGAACCTCGGCCACGACCGTCACCGGGTAAAGGGCGGTAAATTCCCAGGCGAAATCGAACTCCCCTTCCGGCCCGTGCTTAGCGATGATGTCGTCCACCAGCAGGTTGGCAATCTCATAGGTACGATCGCGAAGACCATTCACCTTGGAGGGCACGAACGCCTTGTTGGCGATCCTGCGAAGCTGCATGTGGCCGGGCGGGTCCATGGAGATCATCGGCGCTTCCTCAGGCACCGGATCATATTCGCCCAGCAGCGCCGGCCAGAACTGGCCAGAACTGAACGTTCGTCCATCCTTCAGCAACGCGTCGATGTCATCATAGCGCGCCACGCCATAGGCCTGGAGGCCAGGCAGCCATTTCACCGGCTCATTGCGGCGAAGTTCGACATAATAGGGATAAGGCTCATGCTTCACATCCGGGTTCAGCGGATCATAATCCAGTTTTCCGCTTGCGCCGCCGGCATTGGCTTCCATGATCGCCGTCATCGTCATCCAACTCCACATTATCGCGCCAGCCGTTGGGACAGCGCTGTTGTTGGGGCGAGACTGCGCTATTCCGGGCCGGGATCGAAGGGCGGTTCGTGCCAGTCAAAGGCAGGATGTGCCAGATATGCCCTTCCTGTCACGTTTCGCCCTCAACTGACCCAATCGGCTGTAGATTCCTTACGGTTCAACCGACACACTCCGATCCAGACAGGCAATAACGACCGGTAGCAGGAGAGGCCCAGAGCCATGCATATTTTGTACGCCCCCTTGGTGAATGACGCCCATCTGTCGCCCGAGCAGCAGGACGTGCTGCAACGGCTGCGGAGCGGCACATCGATCACGGCCGACGCCCCGATCGCTCAGGGCGGCGGCGCGCGCGAGCATAAGAGCTTCGAGGCCGCCCAGGATTGGGTCACAGCCTTTTTCGACAAGGGCGCCGAAGAGGTGCTGGGCTATTATGCCGATGATTTCGTCTGGGAAGATATCGAGTTCATGCAGACGATCACCACGAAGGAAGATCTCTACAAGGCCTTCGTCGTTTTCAACAACAGCGGTCCGGAAAGCCCGTTCGGCGTGCACAAGTTCGAGGTTCTGACCTATGATGGCGGCCCGGCCGGCCGCTCACGCGGCGTGCGCCGCACCGAGGGCCCACCGCCCGAATGGCAGGGCGGGCTTGAGGGCGACTATGCCCGCTTTGCCAACAATATCTATCTTGGCGCAGACCTCGACTATGACGAGTGGGGCTATATGCAATGGGTGTGGAAGGCGACGCATAACAGCGACTTTTTCGGCATCCCCGCCGCCGGCAAGACCACGGTGACGCGCGGTACAACCACCCAGATGTACAAGAACGGCAAGATCGTCCGCTGCCGCACCCACTGGAATTTCCGTGAATTCGCCATGCAGCTCGGCATCATTCCGCCGCCGGATGAAGCATGGCGCAACAATCCGGGCCTCAACGCCTGATTGGACAGGACGCTATGCGCTATTCCCTGCTAGGCCGCAGCGGGCTTCGTGTTTCGAAGCTCGCTTTGGGCACCATGACCTTCGGAACAGCGGCCGACTGGTCGCGTCCCGAAGAGGAATGCCGCCCCGTCTTCGACGCCTATGTCGAGGCGGGTGGCAATTTCATAGACACCGCGAACATGTATACCGGCGGGGAGAGCGAGAAGATGATCGGACGTTTCATCGCGTCCGATCGCGACCGCTTCGTCGTTGCGACCAAATATGCCAATGCCGTCCCCGGCCGAAGCGATCCCAATGAAGCGGGGGTCCATCGCAAAAGCCTCGTCCGGTCGCTGGACGCCAGCCTGAAACGGCTCGGAACCGACTATATCGATCTCTATTTCGTTCACTGGTGGGACTTCACCACGCCGGTGGAGGAGGTGCAGAGGGCACTGACCGACGCCATCGCGGCAGGCAAGATTCTTCACATCGGTCTTTCCGACGTACCCGCATGGGTCGTGTCGCGCGCGCAAACGTTCCACGACCTGCGCGGCCTCGCGCCGATCAGTTGCATGCAGCTCGAATATAGCCTGGTGCAGCGCTCGATCGAACGCGAGCATATACCGCTCGCGCAGGCGCATGACATCGGCATCACCGCCTGGTCGCCGCTGGCGGGCGGCATATTGAGCGGCAAATATACCCGCCCCGGCACGGCCGATGACGGATCGTCTAAGCGCATGGACTCCATGCAGTTGCAACAGCTCAATGCCCGCAACTGCACAATCGCAGTGGCGGTCGAGGAGGTTGCCAACGAACTGGGGGTCAAGACATCGCAGGTCGCCCTTGCCTGGATCATCGCACGCGATGTGATCCCCGTCGCCGGTGCGACCCGGGTGGAGCAGATGAAGGAAAATCTGGCCGCGGTGACGCTGGAACTGCCCGAAACGGCGATAGCACGCCTGAACGCCGCCAGCGCCTTCGACGCCGGCCATCCCTATTCGATGCTGAACTGGGACATGCCGATGGCACTCGGCTATGCGGGCATGTTCGACCAGATTGATATTCCGCGCTTCCCTCCCCATGATTTCGGGCCGCAGGAGCATTGAGCATGGCGACGACGCTAATCGTCTTTATCAAGCGCCGCCCGGGCATGGTGCCGGAAGCCTTCTCCCGCTACTGGCGCGAGGTCCACGCCCCTCTGCTGCTGGCCTGCACCGATTTCAGCCGCCACATTCTGCGCTACGAGCAATTTCACGGCACGGCGCAGACCGCGGCTCTGGGTGCCATGTTCGGCGCTTCCGGTGATTTTGACGGCGTCGCGGCCATCACCTTTGCCAATGCCGAAGCGCTCGAAGAAGCCTTTGCCGAGCCGCGTTACCTGGCGGACGTCCGGCCGGACGAGCCCCATTTCGTCGATCTTCACAATTGCCTTTCCTTCATTGCCAGCCCAGAACTAATCAAAGGGTAGACGTCCGGAGGGGACCGCATTGACGCAGACACTGGCGTATAGACAGGCTCACGCGCCGCGCTCTCCGCTCGTGGCCTTCCTCTGCTTCCTCATCGCTATATTGGAAGGGTTCGATCTGCAGGTCGCAGGCATCGCCGCGCCCAATCTGAAGCTCCAGTTCGCCCTCGATCCCGCAACATTGGGATGGTTCTTCAGCGCGAGCACCATCGGTCTGCTCATCGGCGCGCTTGTGGGAGGCCATTTGTCGGACCGGATCGGCCGGGAGCGGGTTCTGCTTTGGTCCGTCGCAGGCTTTGGCGCGGCATCGATCATCACCGGCCTTTCGCAAAGCCCGGCAATGCTGATCGGCGCTCGTATCGCCACCGGCCTGGGCCTGGGCGGCGCACTGCCCAATCTGCTCGCCTTCACCTCGGAACATGCGGCACCGGGCCGGGAACGGCGGGCCGTCGCCCTGCTCTATTGCGGCGTTCCTGTTGGCGGCGCTTCGGTCAGCCTGATCGGCGCGGCGCTGGGCACGGACTGGCGCACACCCTTCGTGATCGGCGGCCTGTTGCCGCTGTTGCTGGCTGCCCTGCTATGGCGTGTCATGCCTCCCGGCCAGGCGCCGGCACTGGCTCGCGAAGAGCCGCAGGGCATCGCGGAGGCGCTTTTCGGCCAGGGCCGGCTGATTGCTTCGTTGCTGATCTGGACCAGCTTTTTCGCCACGCTCATCATCCTCTATCTGGTGCTCAACTGGCTGCCGACCTTGCTGACCGGGCTTGGCCTCAGCCGCCAGACATCCTTCCTCGCGCAGCTTGCCTTCAACTGCGGCGGGCTTGTGCTGTGCGCCGTCACTGCTCCCCTGCTGGACCTGCGTCGGGGGTGGCTCGTTGCGCTGGCGGCCTTCACGGCCATCCCAATCCTGCTCTTGCGCGCCTCGGCTATCGAGGATGCAGGTGCCGCGATCCTGTTCGCGTTCCTGCTGGGGGGAGCAGTGCTTGTTACCCAATCCTATCTTTATGCGCTCGCGCCCCGCCTCTATCCCGCGTCGTCGCGCGGCGTCGGCGTCGGCGCAGCGGTTGCCGCCGGTCGCATCGGCTCGATTGCAGGGCCCTTGCTTGGTGCCCTGCTCGTAGCCTCCGGCGGGGGAATGGGCGCGGTGCTGCGCGGCATCATTCCGGTCGCGCTGGTGGCGGGCGCCGCCGCGATCATCCTTTCCTTGCGGCAGCTTCGATCATGACCGGCTGGACCTGGCTCAGCCTTGCCATCATCGCGAAGGTCATCGCCACCTCCGCCCTCAATGCGAGCGCGGGCTTCAGCCGCGCTGCCCCGGCGGCCGTCGCGATCCCGGGCTATGTGGTCGCCTTCATCTGCCTGTCGATGGCCTTGCGGACGGTGCCGCTGGGCCTTGCTTATGCAATCTGGTCCGGGGCCGGGATCGCGCTGCTGGCGCTGATAGGCTGGCTGGCCTTTCGCCAGTCGCTCACGACCCCGCAAATTGCCGGACTGGCCCTCATTCTATCAGGCATTGCGCTGATGCGGCTGCCTATCGTGCGCTAAACCCTCAGTCCTCCGGCGCGATGGTGATGTCGAGCCGTTCGACCGCATCGCCGATCACCAGCTGGCAGGCCAACCGCGATCGCGCGGTGCGGTGGTCGCTGCTGTCGAGCAGATCATTCTCATCATCGTTCATCGCCTCGAACTGCCCGGCATGATCGGGCAAGACATAAACGTGGCAGGTCGCGCAGGAACAGCATCCCCCGCACAGTGCCAGCAGCTCGTCCAGCCCCGCGTCCCGGATGCTCTCCATCAGGTTCATGCCGGGGACGATGGCAATTTCATGCACCTCGCCCCGGCGTGACGTGATCCTGATCCCGCTCATGCCGCGGGCGCCTTGGTTTTGCGGTTGAGAAAAGCCGAGACACGTTCAGCCGCCACCGGTGTGCGCAATGTATTGAGGAAATAGCGGCTTTCGATCCTCAGCCCGGCGTCGATCGGCACCTGCGATCCTTCATAGACCGCCTTCAGGATATTCCCGTCCGCATCATTCGTCCGTTCACCCCCGCGCCTCGCGGCGATTGCCGGGCCGAAAAGCGCATAGCCCGCCAGCATATGAGGACCACCTCCAGGAAGGCGGAAGCCCTTCTCGTCCCATGGCGCGCTGCTTCGGCCGCCTGCGGCGATCCACTGGTGCGCACGGTCGAACGCCTGCTCGCGGCTGGCAGTCTCATCGATCACGCCCAGAGCCACCGCATCCTCAATGCTCATCGCTTTGCCTTCGAGCAGATAGGGCAATGACGGCATCAGACCAGCCAGCCGCAGGAGCCGTTGCGTGCCGCCTGCTCCCGGCATTAGGCCCAGCGTCGCTTCCGGCAGGCCAAGGCGCAGCCCCTCCTCCTCTATCGCGATCCGATAGTGGCAACCCAGCGCCAGTTCCAGCCCGCCGCCCAGCGCCACGCCGGCAATCACGACGACCAGGGGCTTGCCCACCCTTTCCAGGTCGCGAATGCGCCCGCTGAAATGGCCCGCCTCGAATAAGGCCGCCTGCAACTCCTCCTGTGTGCCCGCCGCACGCCACCGCTCGATATCGGCCTGGAGTTCATGGAGGTCTGCACCCGCGCAAAATCCGCTCGGCTTGCCCGAACAGAGGATGGCGCCAATGATCCGCTCATCCTGCCGGATGATTTCCGCCAGTTCGCCCAGATCATGCTGGACAGCATGGCTGATGGTGTTCATCGACCGACCCGGCATGTCGAAGGTGACGATGGCAACGCCGTCCGCGCCGACGTCCAATGTGAAATTTTCCATGTTTCGTCCCTCCCGTCAGACGCGCTCGATGACCGTGGCGGTGCCCATGCCTGCGCCGACGCAGAGATTGATGAGCGCCGTCGCCTTGCCCGATCGCTCCAGTTCATCGACCATCGTCCCCAGGATCATGCCCCCAGTCGCGCCCAGCGGATGACCCATGGCGATCGCGCCGCCATTGACGTTGATCTTCGCTGGATCGATGTCGAGCGCCTGGATGTAGCGCAGCACCACCGCCGCGAAGGCTTCGTTAAGCTCGAACAGGTCGATGTCGCCGCGCTCCATGCCGAGCCGGTCGAGCAGCCTGCGCGTGACGAACTCGGGGCCGGTGAGCATGATCGTCGGGTCCGACCCGATCGACGCAGTGCCCAGGATGCGCGCCCGAGGTTTGAGTCCGGCGGCCTCGCCCGCTCCCTTGGACCCGATCAGCACGGCCGACGCGCCATCGACGATACCGGAAGAATTGCCGCCATGATGGACATGGTTGATCGGCCCCATTTCGGGATAGCGCGCCTGCGCCACCGCGTCGTAGCCCGACTCGCCCATCTTAATGAAGGCGGGCTTCAGCGAGCCCAGCGACTGAAGATCGGATTGCGGCCGCATATGTTCGTCATGGTCGAGGATGACGATTCCCGCTTGGTCCAGCACCGGCACGATCGATCGCGCGAACCGCCCCTCCTGCCAAGACAGCGCAGCGCGCCGCTGGCTTTCGACGGCATAGGCGTCAACATCCTCACGGCCGAAGCCATGGATGGTCGCGATCATGTCTGCGCCAATCCCCTGCGGCGCGTAATAATGATCGAAGGCGAAGGTCGGGTCGACCATCATCGCGCCGCCATCGGCCGCCAGCGCGACGCGAGACATGGATTCCACGCCCCCCGCAATGGCAAAGCGCGCTTCACCCAGCGCAACCTTGGCCGCCGCCATATTGCATGCCTCCAGACCCGAGGCGCAGAAGCGGTTGACCTGCACACCCGGCACGCGCTGGTCATAACCCGCGACCAGTGAGGCGATGCGGGCGATGTCGCTGCCCTGCTCACCCACCGGCATGACGCAACCCAGGATGACATCGTCCACCAGCGCGGTGTCGAGGCCATTGCGATCCCGGACCGCCTGCAACATCTGCGCCGCCAGCGAAAGTGCGGTGATCTCATGCAGCGCGCCGTCCGGCCGCCCCTTGCCGCGCGGGGTGCGCACGGCATCGTAAATATAGACCTCAACCATGATGATCCCCTGTTCAGCGCGGCGCGAGCCGGATCGCGCCGTCGAGGCGGACGGACTCACCGTTCAGATAGCTGTTGCCGATCATGTGCAGCGCCAGCGCGGCATATTCCTCCGGCGCGCCAAGACGTTTGGGGAAGGGCACCGAAGCGCCCAGCGCAACCTGCACATTTTCAGGAAGGCCCCGCATCATCGGGGTCAGGAACAGACCCGGCAGAATGGTGTTGATGCGGATACCCTCACCCATCAGGTCGCGGGCAATTGGCAGCGTCATGCCAAGGACGCCCGCCTTGGATGCTGAATAGGCCGCCTGCCCCATCTGCCCGTCCTGCGCCGCAACGCTGGCCGTACAGACGATGGCGCCTCGCTCGCCATCGGCCAGCGGCTCAAGATCCAACATCCCCTGCGCGGAAGCAGCGATGCAGCGAAAGGTGCCGAGCAGATTGATCTGCACAACCCGCTCGAAATCCTTCATCGGAAATCGGGCGGTGCCGCCGCCTCCCTTGCTCCTTGACGCGGTCTTTATCCCGTTGGCTATGCCGGCGCAGTTGACGAGGATGCGTTCCTGCCCATGCGCATGGCGCGCCTTTGCAAAAGCCGCGTCGACCTGCTCGTCGGAGGTCACGTCGACCTGGCAGAATATGCCACCAATCTCCTGCGCAACCGCTATGCCTGTTGCCTCGTTCATGTCGAATATCGCTACTCGCGCGCCCGCCTGCGCAAGTGCTCGCGCGCTTGCTTCGCCCAGGCCCGAGGCACCGCCTGTCACCACAGCGGCAACATTTCCGTCTATTCGCATCCTCACCCACTCCAAAAGTAACGCTGCATTTCCTCCGTGTCTGTCACTGGCAGCGCCGGCGGCAAACGGCGCGATGTGACAAGTGATGACCTTTCAGGACAATTTCTGCGCGCCACATATTTTTGGCGTGATGCGCCAATGAGTGTCGCGTCGTGCCATGGTGAGAAAACGCGGAACGACCGATTGTTGCCGCATCCTGACAATCAGTTGGCGAGGATAAATGCATATACTCATCACCGGGCCGGCGGGCTCCAAAGCATTTTTGGAGCAGCTCGCCCGCGCGATTGATAGTCAGGCGGCGCAGATCGTCTGCCGTTATGATCTAGAGCGACCATCCGACTATGAGAACTGGCAAGAGGTGGAGATACTTGTCGCCTTCGCCAGGCCTTGCGATCACGAAGACATGCAGCGCGCTCCACATTTGCGCGCGATCGTTCTGCCCTCTCTCGGATTCGAAGGCATCGATGTCGATGCCGCTACCCGAAGAGGTATTGCTGTGGCAAACGGACATGTCGCTGAAAATTTCGAAACGGTTGCGGAGGCAGCGATTCTGTTCATCCTGATGTCGCTGTACGACATCGAGGCGACACAGGTGCGCCTTAAACGCGATCTCGTGCGCGTAGGCCCCCCCAGAGCTCGTATGCTCAAGGGTAAGACCATCGGCATATTGGGATTCGGCAACATAGCCCGTGCTGTCGTGAAACGACTTGAAGGCTGGGATGTCGACATGTTGATACACACTCGCCGCCATGTTGGAGTCGCCGTAGCGGAACAATGCGATCTGGAGACATTGCTTGAACGAAGCGACGTCGTCGTCCCTCTCCTGCCCCTCACCGCCGAAACTCATGGCATTTTGTCCAAAGAAAGACTGCTTTCGATGAAGGAGGGCGCCATTCTTGTAAATCTTTCGCGAGGCGCAATCATCGACGAGGGCGCATTGTGTGATCCGGAGGTCGTGGCGCGCCTGGGAGGGATAGCGCTGGATGTGTTCGAAAACGAACCATTACCGAGTGACAGCCCTCTCCGAGGGCACCCAAGGGCCATCCTGACCAACCACGAAGTGGCTCATACCAGCGAGAATCTGAGCGCTCTGTTCGCCACCGCTGTGACCAATGTCCAGGCCGCCATGAAAGGCTCGATAATGCCAACAATTCTCAATCGATAGATGCACTGACGCCCTTTGAATGTAGCCGCAACCTTCTCTTCACGGCAGTAACCATATCTTGGAAAAGCGGATCGGGAATGAATTGTAGCCGCCGATGAAATTGCCATCGACCAGTCGCGGGTTTCCCGTAAGCTCCATGAACTTGAGATGGGGAAACAATTCCTCAAAGAGAACGCACTTTTTAAGTTTGACCAGAATTTGGCCTAGGAACATACCAATGGGCGCACTGTGCTTTTCAAAAAGTCGCTTACATATCCTGAACAATGCTATCTGTCTCGAGTTGGCAAATAGTCTGAACCTGCCAGAGCCATCCCGCCGTGAGCGGTCAATCCGCCGTTCGCTTCAAGTTAGGAATGCTCGAAGGAATCGAACCGGTGTCACGCATATTAGCGGGGGAAGACGGCGGCGACTCTCCCGCCGCTGGATTTCCTGTTCGATGCGTTGACGGCGCAGTTCTTCCCCATGGCGCTCGATGAAAATGGTTCGACTATCTCGATCCAGGCGACCAAGCCCTTCAAGTGCCGATGTCTTTTCGCCTGAGTTCCGCTCCAATTTCTGCGCGAGCTTATCTCTGTCTTCCGTCCAGAGCTTCACCCCCAGGCGCGCTCTGGTAATCGCCGTGTAAAAATTCTGACCATTGACCAGACTTGATCCTATCGGAGCCAAGACATAGACACGCGCATAGGTCTTCGACTGCGACGAATACACCGTCTCGGCATAGCCATGGTCCCAGGTCTTGTGGATGGACAGATCAACGGTCTGGATTCTGGCATCCCGATCCCACCTGATGGTCGCAATTGATCCATGGAGCTTCTCGACCGTGCCCCGCTCTGCATTTTTCAGATCAAGCTCTTTGTTGGCCAGTCGCCATTGAACGCGATCCCCGGACGCCAAGTCTCGCTCACCTTGGTCAAAGACATTGATCTGTCGGGGTCGCGTCGATCGGGGATCCCATCGGATAATCCGTCCCTGCTCATCGGCAAGGCGAACGATTTGCCGGCCGTTCTCATTGCGGCCAAGTCCTGCCACGCGATATTCCGCGTCCCGGGCGATACCGGCCTCGGCAATGTCACGCCCAAATTTCACGACCTGCCCACCCGAATAAAAGCGCGCGAACCGCTTCTCTTCATCGGTCATCCCCGCCGGCGACAAAATCTGGACACGACTCTCCTCGATGGCGATGCCCCCCTCCTTCTGGAGCGCTTCCCGTATCTGGGCGTTCACAGCCAGACGAGTGGCATTTTCAAGCACGAGAATGTTCGTGCCAGCGCGATGCTCCGGTTTGAGCCGGGTCCACTCCCTCACCATGTCCTTGGCGAGTATGTCCACGCTCTCCCCGCTTACGACCTTATCGAGAGCGGCGATCGAAGCGGGATAGTCAGCCTCGCGCGCGTACGTAACCGCCGCCTTCATCGACTTGGTTTCCTGCCGTACCGACTCCTTGAGTTCCGCGGTCGGCAACCCCAGTCGTTGCAGCAACCAGAAGGTTTTGCCCTGCTCGATGGCACCGGTCTGGTGATCGTCACCCAAGAGGAGAAGGCGAGCCCCCGTTTTCCGGCTGATCCCCAGCACACGGGAAGCTTGCCGATTGCCGAGCTGCCCGGCCTCATCCAGCACCAGCACATGACGGTCACTGATACCATGCCCGCCCCCGGCAAGCAGGCTGGCAACAGTCCGGGACTCTATGCCAGCATCCTGCCCGAGCTTCAATGTCGCCGACGAGGTCGGTGCGGTCGCGATGAGGATGGTCCCTGGCTCCGCAGCCTCTTTGAGCGTCTTGACCAGCGTTGATTTCCCCGAACCGGCCACCCCATGGATGCCATTCACCCGATCGCGCGAGATCGCGACATCCACCAGCGCCTGTTCCTGGGCAGGCGTCAAGCCTGCCTTGTCGAGCGCGACCAGCAGCCGGTCCGTAGACGCGATGGGCCGAGCATCGTTCAGCGCAAGGGCAAGATGCTGGGTCAATGCCAGCTCAAGACGGGCGGTTTTTCTCGTCGTGCGCCCCCGGGTCAGTATCCGGTCGCCCGTTTGCTCGTGCGTTGCCAGGAGCTTGCGCCGTGCCTCATGGGCTTCGATCATCGGGCGGACGTCAGACAAGCGCACTTCCCCAACATGGGAAGCGAGGCCGAGACGGAATATGCGTCCCAGATTGTTCACCGCTTCGCGCGATTCCGCCTGTCGCATGCCGAACAGGGCGGCCCGGCCGACGTCAGCGGTCCGTGGAACGATCTCCCTCCTCTCCTTTCGGCTCAACAGGTCAAGACCTTCGCGATACCGTTCCGATCGTTGCTGCCATTGCTCCCGCAGCGCCTCGATATCGACCTTCTGCTTGGGAGGCCGGGTCGCATAGAAGGAGGCCTGGCGTCCGGCCTGCCCGGTCAACCCCTCTTCCCGCGCATGGACATCGATCTGTTCGGCACGCCTGGAAAATGCCTTCACCAGATCCTGCGGGACATCTTTGATTTCAAAAAGGCCGGTGCGCGGATCATACTCGATTTCATAACCCAGCTCCCGAAGGCCATGGGCCAGGTCGTTGCGATACACCTGTCCCGCGGTCATTTGCTCCGCAAACATGGCGCGGGTTTCCAGACTTGCCATTTGCGCCTCACCGTCCCGGCCGGTGATGTTCATGACAACCACATGGGTGTGGAGATGGGGGTCGAGTTCCCGGCTGGCATGTTCGGTGAAGCGAGCAAAAATCAGTCGGCCGGTCGTCTCATGGACGATCTCGCCTGCAACGCGGTGCCGCAGGGCGGCATGTTCCTCCAGATAGTCCAACGCCCTCCCAACGGCATTTTCATGTACAGCCAGTATCCGCTCGTCTCCCGCGACCAGCGCCATGATGGAAACCGACTTGGGTGCGTTGACCGCGAAATCCCAACCGGGGTGATGCTCGATCTCCCCGCCCTTGCGGTGTCTTCCAAGCTGCTGCTCCCCAACACGGCCGGAGAGCAGTTGCTCGAATATCTCGTGATCGACCATTCCTTCCAGACCAAGGTCGCGGGCTAGGGACCCTCCCCATTCGGAATGCTCATCGAAACCCTTTTTGTAATAATCGCCGAGCGCATAATAGCGCGCGATGTTACCGGGTTTGCCATGCAGGCGCATGGGATTGATCATGCCGGCCTCGCCTCTTCGCGGGGACCATCGGCGCGGCCATGCTGGACGAGGTTCGACTGGATGCTTCCCTGTCGCGCCGCCAGCAAGGTCCAGGCATCGCGCGGCGGGATCGGCAATTCACCCTGCTCCGCGCCGAGAATGGCGTCGACCTGCGCCGCCTCACTCTCGACCGCAGGCGACCCATCCACGCTCGGCGCACCGGTGGCATAAGCACTGGAGCCCTGCCCCTCCTTAGCGGGAGGACGCAGATCATCACCCTGCTCCCTTTCCCGATCGAGCGCCTCGCGCACCCGGGCCTCGGCCTTGGCCAGTTTTACCAATTCGTCCGCCTTGCTGAGCTGCGCCGGCGGACCCACACGTTCGACAAATGCAGGTTCGTCAGAGGAGACGACATTGTACCGGTCCGCGAACTTGACGACCGGAAGATCACGCCCGAACCGGAGGAAACCGGAAAGATTGGGAAGGTTCGTCACCTCCGTGTGCATGACAAGCGGCCGGGTCACCTGTATCCGGGAGAGATTGACGCCGTCCCGCATGTCGTTGACGCCATAGCTCATGCCTTCATTGGCTTCGACCTGTTCGACCTGCCCAAGATTTTCCGAAACATGCTTGGCGGTCGGGGTATCATTGGCGCGCAGCGCCACCCAGGTCGAACAGTAACCTGTGATGGCGGCGGCGTCCTGAATGCCATAGGTCGCCTCAAGCTGCGGGTAGCTTTGAAATCCCAATATCCCGCAGCCGCCATATTTGCGCGCGCGGGCAAGGAAGTCGCTCAAGGAGGGCAGCTTCTGGAGCGTTGGAAGTTCGTCGATGACGCAATAGAGTCGCCGGTCCCGATCCGGCATGAGGCTCATGATGGCGCTGATGGCGATGTCGAGCCAGACCGTGATCAGGGGGCGGAGCGAGGGGAGCTGGTCCGCTTTTACGGTGATAAACAGCCAGCTTCCCGGCTTCCCTTTTTCGACCCAGTCGCGGATGGAGAAGCCGTCCTCGGTGTCGTCGAGATAAGAGAAGCTGCGCATGACCGAGGCCAGTTCCGCCTGGATGCCGGCCGAGGTCCGGTCTCCCTCCATGCTGAGGAAGGCTGCGGCATCGGTGCCCGCCGCAAACGCCACAAGATCCTTGAGCTTGGACCGGAGCAGCCGATCAAGGAGCAGGGAGACATAGGTGTGCTTCTGCCGGGCGAGCTTTCGCAGGACTGCTACCAGAGTCCCTCTCGCCGCCTTCGCCCAGAAGGGATCACCGCCCTTGTCCGGGATCGTGGACTCGGCGATCTGGTCATAATGATAGTCGCGCGGGACATCGACCCAGGGGGACCAGCGAGCGGTCCGCTGGTCGAGGGGATTGAGCAGCGTGTCATATTGCGGCCGATAGAATTTCTCGACGAAGGTGCCGGCCGTATCATAGACGATCGCCCGTCGACCCGAGACGCGAATGCCGTCGAGCATCTTGACGATGAGGTTGGTTTTGCCGGTGCCGGGCGCTCCGCAGAGGAGGATATGCTCAGGCTCGAAAGCCTCCGGCACGGGTACACCGCCGATCGTAAGCGCTCCCTTTTTCTGCCAGATCAGTGCGCGCTTCAATTGACCGACGGTGCCGAAGCGGGCGCCCCGCAGGAATTGATTGGAGCCCAGGCCGCGCCCCGTGCGGGTGAAATAGAACCAGGCCCAAAACAGCATGGCGAGGGCGAAGACACCCGACAGAGCAGCCCCGTGCAGGAGGTAGCTTTCAAAGGCGGCAAGGGTGTTATGGGCAAGCCTGGAGTCGAGCAGGGCCTTGGGCGTGGTCCAATATTGCAGGCCCGCCGGTGTCCTGAACAGGATCGGCGTGACGTTGCCGGGAACGGTATCGCCCATGAAGGTCGCCTGACCGATCTTCACCAGGACAAAGCGCTCATAATCGGAGGATTTTTCGAGCGCATACCAGATGATGCCGCCGATCCAGATCACCATCCCTGCAAGGCATGTCTGGTAGAAGACCTGGGTGGTCATGCGAACATTGTGAACGATGGCCTGCCCACCCCTCGTCCAGCTGCCGAGCGTATCATTGCGGAAGATGCTCATGAGCGTCCCTCCTCGGCCAACAGGCCCCGCTCATCGAGCAGTTGGCGGGCATAGCCTTGCCCCTTTTCGAGGGCCTGTGGCGATCGTTCGCCGATCGCGGTCACGAGGATGGCGAAGGTCTGGATTGCCACGGCCAGGATCTCGTCTTTTGACGAGTAAATATAGGTACGGTCGGGATCGGCGGCCCGGGTCAGAACCGATCGGATGAACGCGGACAAACTGAGATCGGCCCCATGGGCACGACGCAGCAGACGCCGATGGAGGGCGTCGTCGAGACGAAAAGTAACTGTGACCATGCACAAGCTCCGATGATACGGAGCCCCTGCCGGGGAGGTGAAGCACAGCCTTTATAGTTGAAATAACCGGATTTTTCAACGCCTCGAGGACAGCACGTTGAGAATGTCAGGATGCGGCAAAGTAATATGGATCATACCGCGTCATTTCAGTATCTTATCGAGAAAATGCGATGGTCCGGTCATACCAGTATGACAATCGGCAGTGCATCGGTAACACCCGTATGACGCCCGCAAAGCCGCAGAAATGCTGGGAAAACGCCGTGCAGCACCCGTGCGTGGGGTGCATTACACCCGCCTCCGGCGTGCGTCCCTCGCCCGCAGCGCGCTTGCCCGCTGCGCCCGTCGATCCCGATCGGCGCGGGTCTCCCCGGCAGGGGAGCCGCGCTTGATCGGTTGCGCTCTGTCGGTGGGAAGGCGTTGCAAGCGAAAGCTCCTTGGTGGATAGTCGGGACTGGCGAGCAGACCTCCTTCCTAGAAGGAGTCCAAACATGCCCAAGATGACGGAACGGGAACGGCTCGCGAAGATCGAGGCCGACCAGCGCAACCTCGCGCAAGAAGCCGAGACGGTGCGGCGCGGATTGCGCGCGCAATATGGAAAGGTCGCGACCGAGATTGCCGTGGAGAGACTGAGCGAGCGCGAGTTTCGCGATGTCCTCGGCCAAGCGATCAGGGTCGGCGGTGGTGCCGCGCTGGCAGCCTTGAAGGCGCTTCCGGCCGCGTCCGATGATCCGCCCGCACGGGGTTTGCCAGCGAAAACTGGTGGCGGCGCGCGGGGGAAGCCCGGTGCCGCGCTGCCTCCCGGATCGGAGGCCGGAGGAGCGAGCCAGGCGACGGTGCAGCCTTAGCGGAAAGGGGAGCGACGTTGGTGGGCGGAACGCCCGGCAAAAGGAGCGACGCGGGGGAAACCGTTCGGGTTTCCCCCGCTCGTGCGACAAGCACGACAAGGGACCGGCTGCGGTGTGCCGCGCCGGTCCCTCTCGTTGGGTGTTCGTCCGATCAGGCCGCTATGACGCGGCGCTTGCGCTTGATCGGCACATCGGGTTCCTGATCGGTCCTCATGAAAACATGGGTCGGGACGCGATGGCCCTTCTCCGGGTTGAGCAGGTCATAGAGGCTCGACTGGATGCCGGAGCCTTCGCACAGCAAGGCTTCGACCGGCATAAGCTCGGCAATGTCGCGGTTGCGCTTGAAGCCCTTGCCCTTGCCGCGTCCATAGAGGCCGAACGCGATACAGACGGCACCGCGTTGCGCCGCCCATGCTGCGGCGGCGGCGTCCACACCGGCGCGTTGCCCGGTGGTGACAAGCACCATATTGGGAATGCGCGCCCTGATCTGGTCGAGCCTGTTCCAGATGACGCGCCAGTCGTGCCAATCCTGCGGGCCGGAGACGACGACGACGGGGCCTTGCGGGTCGTAGCGATCGCGCCGCCGTTCGGATCGTGCGCGCAGGAAGTCCAGTGCGGAAATCTGGCTGGCGGTGGTGACGTGCGACGCGCGCGATCCCCGAGCCGGGGACCATGGGCGACCGGCATAGGCGCGATACATCGCGGCGGCATAGTCGCGCATGGCTTCCATGGCGGCGCGCTGCTCGGCGACCGACTGGCATTCAAGCTGGGTGTCTTCCAGTTCCTTGTTGAACACCTCGCCCGGCTCCAATCGGCGCGCCATGTCGCGGATCGTATCGGCCAGCCTGTCCTCCCGGCTTTCCAGCTTGTTCGCGACGAAGTGAAAGCTGTTGACGAAGCCCCATGCGAGTTCCGGCGCAAGCGGGTCCAATCGCGTATCGTCCAGCAGGTCGAAAATGGCGGCGATGATCCCGCCGCATTCCGCCTGCGCCGCGAGCGGGTTGGGCATGGTGTGTTCGGCGGGTTCCTCGCCCGCGTCGATGATGGTGAGGGGCAAGGGATCACCGAACGATGCCACGAAATCGGGCGTGGCAGTGAGTTCGGCATAGAGTTCCGGCAGGTCGGCAAAGCTGCTAACGCTGCGCAAGGCCGTTGGCTTGCTCATGGGATGGGTTCCTTTGGTCGGGTGACGGTTCAGGGTCCGGGGAAGCGTTCCAGCGCTCCCCCGGCCCGCCTTTGGTGCCGCTTAGAAGGGCACGTCTTCGTCAAGGCCGCGCCCGTTCCCGGTATATTCGCCGCCGGGGCCTGCGGTGCTGCCGCCGGAGAAGCCGCCGCCCGACCGTCCGCCGAAACCGCCCTGCCGCTGGCCGCCGCCGGAGCGTCCGCCAAAGCCGCCGCCCTGTGCCTCGCGGTCGCGTTCGCGCCGCCACTGGACATCGAAGCCGTTCGTCTCGTCCCCGAAAAGGGCGATGGGGAGCGGCTCGCGGAAGCTCGGGTCATCGACCATGCCGGACAGGAACACCTCGTCATTGGACTTCATGCGGCGTTCCCAGACGACACCGATCTGGATTTCGTCGCCCGCGCGGTTCGTCTCGTAGATTTCATAGACGGGGGCGCTGTCGCTCTGTCGATCCTCGACACGGCGCATGATGAGGTAGGGAAAGCGCATCTCGCGAGTGGCGATCTTGCCGATAATGTCGCTGGCGCGTTCGTCGAACTTGAAGCTACCGATCTTCATGACTTCATCCTTTCTCTCGGGTGTGGGCCGTTTCTCTTTCCCGGCCGCATCCAAACCCTACTCCCTCCCCTCCATTACTTCCATGTTATTGATTTATTGACAGATTTTCATCGTATCTGGTGAGCCCGAGCATCAAGCGGCCGCGTCAGCGGCCCACAAATGACAAAGACGCACCGGCCGCGTAGCGGTCGGTTCCGCTTGAATGGAAAGGGAGCGTGGGCCGGCTCGATCGTCATCGCATCCGGAGCCGCCCTCGCAGGTCCGAAGGCGCAGGGCGGGGCTCTTGTCCGCAAGAAGCACGGGAGGGGCTCTAGCGAAGCTTGGCGAAAAGGGGCCGGCGCTTCTGTTGAAAACAGACAAACATCGCCGGCCCCTTTTCGCCTAGCGTAGCTTTGTCCCGACGCAATTCTTGCGGACGAAACCCGTCCTGCAACGCACGGATCCTGCGAGGGCGGCGAAGGGGGCGATGCGGTCGGGCTGGCTCCACGATCCGCATCGCGCGACTAGCGCGATTCCTTAGGCGAAGCCTGCATTGCGGTCGTCGTGCGGCCGGACCCTTCGGTCGAGAGGGAAGCGCCTCACATGCCGCGCGCACCCGCGGAAGGGATCGTTACCGCGAAGCGGACAAGACCCCGCAAGGGGGCTTGGTCGGAGCGTAGCGGAGATAGAGCCCGGTGCCCGCCTCGGGCGGGCATCCGCCCACCCCGGCCACGACTGTCGGCCATTGCGAACCCCGCTGCGGTCATGTGATCGGTTCAAGGATTTCGCCACCGCCGCGTCGAATGCCCACGCAATCGCTGCAAAGCCTGAGCGACGGCACCCCGGGCATTGCCTCGGCTGCGTTCACGAGGCGATAGTCGTCGGCCGGATCGCCGCATGCCGAACAGACATCCGGTGACCCCATACGCTGGATGGAGATGCGCGAGATGGCGCCAAGCACCGTGACATGATCGTCCGGCCCGTAAAGCTCGCGCTGGATATTGTGCGCCTGCACGCCGTCATCGGCTGAGTCTACGATCGAGCCGTGCTGGACGCAGATCATGGCGTGGGATAGAAGCCCTCGTAGCAGGCACCGTCGCCCTGGCTCCAGAAACCGGTGAAGTAGATGCGCGGCTCGCTGCGTGTCCCTCCGCCATGGAGGCGCACGATATTGGTCTTGAGGCTGACACCGAGAATGTCGCAGGCCCGTTCGAAGTCATCGTATGTGAAGTCGTGCCAGTCATAGTCGAGGCCGGTTTCCCGATACCAGCTGCGGGCGTTTGTCTTAGCGCGCTCGGACAGTTCTTCGAGCCGATAAGTCTCGATTTCCATGAGTTCGGGCATGGTCTGGGATCCTTGTGGGATGCGGCCGAGGCCAGGGGAAGCCGCTTCGCGGTGCGGTGCCGCGAGCGCGGGCTTGTTCGCTATTGAGGGAAGCCCGGTTGTCTGCGCCCTCGTCGGCCGGGGCGGCGGACGTCAGGAGGGGTTCGGGGCCTCGTGGCGGGCGATGATCCTGCGCGCGAGCTGCTCGATCTCGGCGCGGTCGGCAGTCTCGGTGCAATCGCCGGAGAGCACCACGAGGTCGTTCAGGGCCGCGCTGCCTTTGCTGATAAAGATCCGCCAGACATTTCGCCGGATTTCGCCCTGCTCGCGAGGTTTGGTGTCGAGGTGGAACATATCCACCCACTGGCGCCGACCGGGATCATCGGAGAGATCGGCCCAGTCACCGAGCATTGCCCAAACGGCATAGCCATCGATCCGGGCGTGATGCTCGCGGGCGGCGCGACGCTCGGCGTCCCTTTTGGGCTGTTCCCGCCTTGCCCTGGCCTCCGCCTGCTTCCATCGGACCGATGCCAGGCCGAGTTCGAGGCCCTGGATGACGTCGGGCGCCACGGCTTGTCGCCCAGCACGATTTTCGAGAGCGGCAGCGTGTTGGGATAAGTCGGTTCCAGCGTGTTCACGGCTGATCTCCTTATGGAATGTGGCTGGTCCGTCCGGCCGGGCCGCGTGCGCGCCTCGGCGGTCCGGTCTATCGACGGGGAAGTTGCGCGGAGCGATGTCGGTTTGGGCATCGAGGGTGCGGGCATGACGACAATCCCGAGCCGACTGCCCAAACCCTCCCCCTTCCCTCCCCTGGCGCAGAAAGATCTGCAGGCGGGGCCATTGCGTTCAGAGGGTTGGATGCCGCGCGCCGAGCGTTGAGCGCTCTTGAACATTGCGCGCTTCAGGCGGCACCGGCGTCGCGGACTATCGCGTGACCACGCGGCGGGTCAAGACCGCTATTTCCAGCCAGAAGAAGGACGTTGCATGGCCGAGACCGAAGAAGCGGGCGTCATGTCTTTGACCGTGACGCTACTCAGCGCTTATTTTGCGAACAACACCGTCCCAAGCAGCGAACTGCCTGCACTCGTCGAGAGCACACGACGGGCCCTGCTGGGCGGCGGACCAGTCGCTGCCTCGGCGCCCGAAGTGAAGACCGAGGAAGACGGGGTCGAAGTCCCCGCTCCCGCATCCGATTTCAGGCCGGCCGTGACGGTGGAGGAAAGCCTTGCCTCGCCCGACCAGATCCTGAGCCTGATCGACGGGAAGCCATACAAGGCGCTCAAGCGTCATCTCTCGACGCATGGACTGACGCCGGCCGAATATCGCGCGCGCTATGGCCTGTCCGCCGACTATCCGATGGTCGCGCCGGGCTATTCCGCAGCGCGGCGCGAAGTCGCGATGCGGCTTGGATTGGGTGGAAAGCGCAAGGGCGTGTCGCCGCCTCCAGCGCCCGAACGCGAAGTTGCGCCGGCAAGTGTCGTAGAAGCGGCAGCGCCGGTTGCTGTCGAGGTTCCTCCGGCAAAATCCGAACCCGTTCGGCGCGCTCGTGGAAAGGCTGCGCGGGCGGAAGCTGCGGCGGTCGCGTCCAAGAACGCCAAGCGTAAGGCGGCGAGTCGCGACGCCAAACCCATTGCGGCCAAGGCCGCACCGAAGCCCAGACGGAGCCAGGCACCGAAGGCCGTCGACGCTGCAGCGACGCTACCGGATACAGCGCCCGTCGAGGCGCCTGCGGCCGGCTAGTGGTGAAAATCTTACGCTTGACACCCAAGCCGTCTCCGTCCGCTGTCGCCGACATAGCGGTCGTAACGGAAACGGAATCAGCTCTCTGAAACCGGCCGTTCATTCATAACATTACGGACGGCCGGAATGACCCCGCCGGCGGGCGGTCAGCGCATGACCTCGTTGATGAGGCTGGTCGGCCGGCGCTGGCCCAGGAGCGTCTTTACGGCGTCGCCCGATGCCTTCTCGGCTGCCTTATCGAGGCGCTGCGGCATGTCGCCGCCGATGAGCCTAAAGTCGGGGTCGCGGCGAGGCGATGGGCTGAGCAGTTGCCGGCGGTCCGCGGAGGCGATGCCCAGCTCCATGAAGCGCCACCTCTCATGGGGGTCGTTGGCGGCGGCGGCGAGCGCGAACCAGTGCGCTGCATGTGCGGCACGCTCGTATCTCGCACGCGCGGCACTGGCCGCTCCGCCAAGGAACCCGCGTCCCCAGTCGCGACGGAGCAAAGCGTCGGAATGCGCGTTGGCTGGGCGGAATGAGGCCGTGGTGATTGCGAGCGCATGGTCGGCCGCCGCATCCGAGGCCAGGCGCTCGTCGATGAAGCGATCGAGCCACTCGTCCGCACCTGCCGCCACCGCGGCGAGAGTCAGGCGCTCGATTTCCCGATCGTCGAGGGCGCCGCGATACGCATCGAGTCTAAGGCGGTCGATCTCTGGCGACGGGGTCGCCGAGAACAGCGCGAGGTGGCGGAGCTGGTGCTTCGCATCACCGACCTGCACAACGAGATGCGACTCTACCGACCAAAGATGCGCGAGGACACTGGCCGCGAGAACCGGGTCGATCTCGGCATAATTCTGGGCCAGCGTGAAGCCTAGGTTCTGCAACTGGCGCAGGGCGCGGGGATCCTCCGTTCGGAGGATCGTGCGCAGCCATCCGGCGTATCGCTCGCTCTGCGCGCCCGCGAGTTCGGCGAGACCGACGGTGTATGGGCGGCGCGCGAAGGCTATGGCGCTTTCGCTCATCAGGCTGGCCATGAAACGGTCGACCTGGTCGCTCAGTAGCTGTCGGCGATTCGCGAACTTGGCGCCAGAGGCGTCGCTCATTTCCTCGTTGAGCGCCTCAATGGCTGCAACCGGATCGTCGGGCCTCTTCTCTCCTCGATCGACTAGGTTCATCTGGGTTTCGGCGGGGTCCTCGCCGACTTCGAGCACGATGATGGCATCACGCGGCTCGTCCATGGTGAGCGGTTCCACCAAGTCGTCGATGACCGCCTCGATGGTGTCCGCGAGCCGGTCGCGTGCTGCGGGCATGCGTTTGGCTGATGCAATGCATTGCTTCATGAACGCCCCACTCGAACTCAGAGTCCGATTTAGCGGCCCCCACATAATCATCCAGAATGGATAAATGCAGTCCGGAATCCATTTACGGGCAAGAACTTACAATATGGCGCGTGGAGACATGAGATTCTTTCTCGCCTGAGAAAGGAGCGTGTCATGCCCATTCGCCCTAAGATGATTCCCGTCGGTTCCCGCCCGTCCGACAAGTCGGATCGGGAGCAGCTGAAATGATGGAGGGTTCGCGCATCACAGCCACCGTAAACAGGTGCAGCATGGTCGATTTTGCAGAACAGGTGCAGCGGTTGCGAGCAGATGAGTTCGGCCGGGACTTATTTACGATTCCCGCATTCGAGATGCTCCTCGATCTCTATACCTGCAGGAGTCGCCAGCCGCGTTCGCTGACCGCTCTAACAGCAGCATCGAGCGCATCGGAACGGAATTCGCAACGGATCGTCCACCGACTGGCTCAACGCGGGCTGGTCAAACTCCAACGCGATCCGAACGATGGCCGAAGGATCCTTGTCGAGCTGGAGCCGGCGGCGAGAGAATTGCTCGACCGCTTCTTTGACCGGTTGGTCGAACTCGTCGCGGTTCCGCCGGCGCGCAAGCAGAACGAGGCCTGATGAGGCGATGCAGATGGGAAAATGGGAGTTCCCTTCTTGTAGCGCCTTGCAACCATCTGGAAATCGTTGCAGAGTTTTCGCGCAGCGCGGGAAACGGCTGGGGACCGCCTGCAGGATAAACCTTCCAGGCATGGCAACGTGTCCATCCATGACGGTTGGGCGCACGCATTGGACGCTATTGCCCGCCACCCTTGGGTGGTCCTGTCATGCTGCCTTCGCTACTTTTCTGGCGTCGCCCTTTGGCGCGCTTCGCCCTCCAAACGTGCGCGTAGACCAATGTTTCGCGGCAACGGGGATGATGGCATCTGCGCGCGTGCGTCTGCACGCTATGAAGATCGCCAGTTCGAAGCCGTTTATCGAAGGGAGGCGCCGAAGCTGCTTTCCTTTCTCAAGCGGCGCATCTGGCTCGAGGAGGACAGGCATGATCTGGTGCAGGAGGCTTTCACGAGGCTGGTCGCTTCGCGATCCACCGCCGCCTTGAGCAATCCCGGGGCTTATTTGCAGGGCATTGTTCGACATCTCCTGGCCGATCGCGTGCGCGCCTGGACCAAGGCACAATCCTTCGATCCCGTGGTATATTCGGCCGGCGAGGAGATTGCCGGGCCGGACGCCATCGCGGAAATAAACGAGATGCGGCACCGCTATCGACTGGCTGTCGAGCGCCTCCCGCCAAGGACGAAAGAGGTATTTTTGTTACATCGCGCTGAAGAACTCGGGTATAGGCAGATAGCCGAACAACTCGATATCAGTATCCGGACCGTGGAGTGGCATGTGGCGGAGGCCATTGTGCGCATTGGCAAGATTATCGGAAATGCCCATGGCTGAAGATGAGATGCCGGAGGCTATGCCGAGGATGGACCAGCAGATGCGTGAGGCATCTCTGTGGTTCGCCAGGATGCGGGGTCCTGATGCCGAGGAGTGGCGCGCCCAGTTCGAGCAGTGGCTCGCCCTCGGGGCATCGCATCGAGGCGCATACAACGAAGCTGGCGAGATATTCGCATTGGGGCGCTTCATGGCGGCTCAGGACGAAGAGCAAACCAGTGAAGCCAACGACAATGAAGAGAGCGGACGCGCTTGGAAATGGGTGGCAATCGCAGCCAGTCTCCTCCTGACCGTCGGTATCGGAGGATGGATCGCAAAGGTGGAGTTACCAGGCGCTGGAGAGGCTCCGGTCCAGGTGGCACAGCCCAAGGTTGATCAAGCGGTCGAGCGCCAGCACTATGCGACGCTGAACGGTTCCCGAAGGACGGTGCGGCTCGCAGATGGTTCGTCGATCGATCTCGATCCCAACAGTGAACTCCTCACGAGCTTCAGCACTGGTCGGCGCGAGTTGAAGCTCGAACGTGGTCGTGCCCGCTTTGATGTTGCGCATGAGACGCGCCCCTTTGTCGTCCTAGCTGGTGGAGGAAGCGTGACTGCACGCGGGACGATCTTCGACGTCAGTCTAGATCGCTATGAGCGCGTAACCGTTAGGCTGCTGCGCGGTGCAGTCGACGTCGAACGCCCCAGCACTATCAAGGGAACGACCGGCCGGACAGCCGTGGCGCGTCTTGAACCGGGCGAGACCCTCAGCTTCGCGGCTATCACGCCGACCGTGCTTCGATCCGCGCCGGGAAGAGCCGAGCTTCAGCCTATAGCCCCGCTACCGGCCATCTCGGCCGTGCGTGAGTATGAGCGCACGCCCCTCGCTGCGGTCGTGGCCGAAGCCAACATGGATTCTACAACCGCTATCCGTCTGGGCGATCCGAGTATTGGGACGTTGCGAGTTAGCGGCCGATTCCGGGTAAATGATGCCGATCAGGTCGCCGACCGACTTGCCACTCTGTTCGATCTTGAAGTCGAAAGGACCAAACCGGACGAGATCACGCTCCGGAAGCGATAACCGAAAACTTTTTTGTCCCTTACCCCGTAGGTTGCAGTTTTGTTGCGATGCTCCCTGAAAATCTCGCCAAATTGTCGGGAGTTTCGAAGGGGGCAAAAGATGGTTCGAATGGGGTCTCGGTTTCGGTGTGCGCTTCTTGCGGCCGTGGCGGTCGGTACGGTGGTGCCTGCCGCCCCTGCTCTTTCGGCGGCGGAGCGTCGCATCGAGTACAACATCGAGGCTGGCGATCTCGGCGAGGCCCTTAAGACCGTGAGCCGCCTGTCGGGGAAGGAGATCATCTTCAACTCCGAAGCGGTGCTCGGGAAGAACGCTCTCCGATTGCACGGAACTTTCAGCGCTGACGAGGCGGTCCAAGCGCTCCTTGATGGGACTGGGCTAACAGCTCAGTTCCGAAAGGATGTCATCATCATCCGGGGGCGATCGGAGCCGTCGAGAGATTTGACGGATCGCTCGACGGATCAAAGTGAGATCGTGGTCACCGGATCACGGATTCGTGGAAGCGAGCCCGCTTCGCCCATTACCGTCACGACGAGAAGCGATATCGAGAAGCGTGGCATTACAGATATGGGCGGCTTTGCCCGAAGCCTCGTGCAAAACTTTTCTGGAGGACAAAACCCGGGTATTCCCGGGGGCGGACAGGGCGGCTCTGAAAATGTCACCTCATCGTCCGCGTTGAACCTTCGCGGACTTGGCGCCGACGCGACCCTGACGCTCTTTAATGGGCATCGCGTCGCGTATGATGCGATTAGCCAGGGTGTCGACATAACCGCTGTGCCTCTGGCGGCTGTCGATCGGGTCGAAGTGGTCGCCGATGGCTCGTCGGCGCTTTATGGCTCCGACGCTGTTGGCGGCGTTGCGAATGTGATCCTACGGCGGGATTATGATGGTGCGTTAGCGTCCGCCAGATGGGGGGCCGCCACCGACGGCGGAGACGTCGAGCAACAATACGACCTCGTGACCGGCCGCCGTTGGTCAACGGGGGGAATCATGTCCGCCTTCGACTTTCGGCATTCGACGCCGATCACCGCTGGGCAAAGATCATACACCCAAACAAATGACCCCACCGAGACGCTTCTCAACGGCCAAACTCAATACAGCGTGGTTCTCGCCGGCCACCAACAACTCGCAGACGGCCTCATGTTTGAAGCAGATGGTCAGTTCAGCCGCCGGGAAAACGATATCTGTGTCAACTTCACTGCGACAGACGGCTGCTTGGTTTCCGGTAGCAAGATCGCCGTCGATACTCAGATGTGGACAGTTGCGCCTTCACTCCGTCTACAGACCATCGGAGGCTGGGAAGCGAAGCTCGCCGGCGTTATTGGCGAGAGCCGCGTAGATCAAGAGGTTGATACCACATTTACGAACGTGCTCGTCGAGCATCAAAGCGGCAGTTACATCAACCGCATAAGGTCGGTCGAAGCTAGCGCGGAGGGTCCCTTGTTCCGCCTGCCAGGCGGAACCGCCCGCATGGCAGCCGGCGGAGGATTGCGGAACACGCGGTTCACAATCGACGTCGCCTCAATCGCTGGCGGCATAACCACACCTCGTTCAGACTTTTTCGTTGATCGAAACACCTACTATGTCTTCGGCGAGGTATCACTTCCGATCATTAGTCCATCGAACAACATCTCTTTAGTTGAGCGCCTCAGCATTACAGGTGCCCTCCGATATGAAGACGTTAGCCGCGCCGGCAAGGTTGCAACACCCAAGGTGGGGATCGTCTTTGCGCCGTCGCCTGATATCGCGTTCAAATTCAGTTGGGGAAAATCGTTCAAAGCACCAACGCTCTATCAAACCGGCCGCCCGCGGATCGGCTATTCACAGATTGGAGAGACATTCTATTCCCCGCCAAGTCCTCGGCCCGGCACCGTACTCTATCTGGTCGGCGGAAACCCTGACCTCAAGCCCGAGCGAGCAACAAGCTGGACCGCAACGATCTCGTTCACACCCACGATCGTTGAGGGGCTGAGGATCGATACAAGCTATTTTCGGATCAAGTACCGCGATCGGGCCGTATCGCCGATACCCAACAACTCACTCGGTTTCGTCGACATTTACAAGAAATACGTAACTCTGAACCCGACGAGAGCGCAGCTCCTGGCAGCGCTAGCCGGCACGTCGAGCGTCTCCGATCGCGGTGGAGGAGATGTGCTCTCGGCGGATGTCGTCGCCATCGTTACCAACTACCTGCAGAACGCGTCTCGTCAATCGATAGAAGGGTTCGATATTTCCGCTGAATACAAGCTGTTAGAAACGCCAAAAGACCAAGTTACGCTTTGGACAGCTGCGAGTTATCTCAAGAGCAATCAGCGACTGTCCGAAGGGCAGCCAACGATCCAGCTAGCCGGAACGATCTTTCAGCAACCTCATTGGAGGGCAACGGGCTCCGTTGACTGGCGCCACAATAACCTATCTCTGACTGGCACCTATAATCATATCGGAGGCAGCCTCGACAATCGGATCGATCCATCAGTCGAGGTGCATTCTTACAATTCTTTCGACATCTCCGCAAAACTCGACGGCCAGAGCGACAGTGGCATATTGAAGGGCGCTTCTCTGACCCTGACGCTTCTGGACATATTCAATGAAAAGCCGCCATTCGTGAGGACCACGAGCTCGATCGGCTACAACTACGACGCGAACAACTATCCAAGCATAGGGCGCTTCATCGGCATTACGATCAGCAAAGCGCTCTGATGCCACCTATCGCAATTGGGCGGTTCGCCACCGTCCTACTCTTGCTGCTGCTCATAGCGCAGGCACAAGGGGTCCATTGTAAGCCGCTTAAGGATCAGGTTGAGCGCACGCTGAAACCCCTTACACCCGCCGCACTTGCTGGGCTAGTGGATATCGGGCCGATGGAACTTGCCCCTGGTAGGCACTTCTTGGCGTTATCTCCAGATCATCGAAAAGTTGCCTTTCAGGTGCGGCAAGGCAATCCAGCTACGAACAGCTATCGGTTGAGAATGGTGGTGCTGGATCTCGGCAAAAATACTCGCCCAACGGTAATTGACGAAGGGGGCGATCTCACTCTCCTACGAGTGCCCGGTTTGAATGGGGCAATTGTGGACACAGGGCTACCCGCCACAATCGAGCCCCAGTGGTCGCCCGACGGTAGGTACGTATATTTTCTAAAGCAAGTTGACGGGACGTCGCAGATCTGGAGGGCCTTGGCCACCGGCCACAACAGTGTTCCCGTGACGCGAACCGGTCACAACATCGACGACTTTGCGTCATCGTCAGACGGGCGGAGCCTTACATATTCGACGACGGTCCCTGACCCAACAGTCCTGGCGGGGTTAGAAGAGGAGGCGCTGTCCGGATATCGATATGATGGCCGCTTTGTTCCATTGGTTGATACCGCCCCCTCGGCTATAGCGCGACGATCTGGGTGAGAGGTCAGCGACTATCAGGATGAGAACAGATTGTCGCGGCGGGTTCATGGTGCCGGGTTAG
>NZ_JAINEZ010000042.1:0-44274 GCF_019873065.1 Sphingobium sp. PNB | reverse complement strand
TGATACCCAAATCCCACCACTCGGTGCGGCCGCTTACCGGCCATCATAATTGACGCCAACCGGCCTCCGTAAATGTCGCCCTACAGCCCGGTCGCCCTCAAGGGTTATGTCACCGGCTTCTTCTATCTCGCGGCCTGGGGGCCGCTCTTCGTGATCCTGCACATGATGCTGATGTACAAGGGCGCCACCGACATGGCGGCGGTCGCCGGAGCCAATGGCCTTAGTCTTGCGAGCTTTACTGGCATGGCCGACGTCAACAGCGATATCGGGCTGCTGGCAGGCTACCTCATAGCCTCGGTGCCGTTTCTCGCCGGCGGGGTCGCGAAGGGCGCGATGGCCATCTCGCACCACGCAACCAGCTATCTCAATCCGAGCCAGAATGCCGCCGAGGAGGCCGCGCGCGAGGCAAGCACCGGCAATGTCGCGCTCGGCAATACCAGCTTCGAGAATTCGACCGTGCTCACCCGGCAATTCGCACAAGGGACGATCGCGCCGAGCTTTACCTATGGCGCCGCCCAGACCCGAACTTTCAGCGAGACAGGCTCGATTACCACAAGCTTTCCCGAGGGCAGCTACGACCAGATTCCAAATTCGAGCTATCCGTTCACACCGAGCTTGGGTCAGGAATTCACCGCGCGCCTGTCGACGATGGCATCGCAGGCCCGTTCGAACAGCGAGAGCTATGCGAATGTCGCGACGGAATCGACGGCCAGCGCCGTGACAAGGTTCCGGGAATTGAGAGATCAGTTCAGCCGCGGCTTGGCTTTTGAGAACTCCACCGGGACATCCAACTCCGACAGCATCCAAACCGCCTTTAGCGAGGTGGATCAGGCCTCAACCAATCTGCAACGGCAGTTCGGGCTTTCGCGAAGGGCAGCGGACGACATCACTGTAGCTTGGTTCCTGAATGGGGAAGCTGGCGCAAGCGCAGGCGTGACGAACGGAGTCGCTTCCGCCAACATAGGCGCCAAGGGAGGGCGAAACCAAGCGTGGACTGACAGCGACATTGGCATCGCGTCGGAGGACCGCTCGCGGATATTCGGTAGCTTGGCCCAGATGTCCGACAGCAGGAATTGGTCGAGTACCCGCGACGGCTTCGTTCGATCGGTCAGCACCTCGAGCAGCTCCTCAATTTCGAGCACGGCAAGCGGCATGAACGCGTCCCTCACCGAAGCGCAAAGCTACACCCGCGAGGCAAGGCGCGCTGAGGAACTTGCTAACCGCCTCGAAAGCCAAGCATCGTTCCTCGAGGGCAACAGCGCAGCAGGAAGCCTCAATCTGTCCCAAGCCTACCGTGAATGGGGATTGGCCGAGATCGAGCGCAACCGAGACTTCTATGGCAATGTGCGGTTCGACGATGTGACCTTCCAGATCAGCCCGGAAGGCCAAGCGCTGCAGGCCAAGTTCATTGAAGGTTATGCCGAGCAGCTTCGCGACGGGATCGAAGATCGCCTCGTCCTGGCCCCCGGACAGCCGGTATCCCGCCCGGCTATCTCTGGCGCCGGATCAGTACGTGGGCGCGCGCAGACCGGCAGAGGCGGATTGAGCACAGTGCCCCAGGTGGACGCTGGCGATCTTCATGATGAGGTCCAAAGGGCTCAGGCTGCTGGTCGCCAGAAAATCGGCGGATCCAGGGGACGTCTGGACGCCGTTACAAAGGGAGCTCAGGGTGCAAGTGCTGAGGCCGCCGATGATGTCAAGGAGTGGTGAAACGTCAGCCCTTCAGGACATCCCAATAGAGGACGAAGGCGGCGAAGATCGCGAGGAGAAGGAGGACTGCTACCGTCAGGGTTCGCGACCACGGATCGGCCCATGACTTCTTGATCCGATATTCCATCAGGCGATTATCGCGGATCGCCTGATCGATTTCAGACAGCCCTTCCCACTTGCGGGTTCCGTGCGCATCAGCGTTTTCAATGTCGAAATTCGTCATGATGGCGTTCATCTCATTGCTCCTTGGAACATAGCAGAAACAGGGCCGGGGGACAGGAAAATCTGCCCCGGCAACACGCGCCACCTCTCCTCAATTCCTCCGAAAGCCTATTCGACCGACTTATCGAGAAAACCGAGTGTGGTGGCATTTTCGATCAGCGTTCTGACCTTGGCGCGATCCAGGCCGGAGGGAACATCGGCATCGATCTCAAGTCGCAACTTTACCGAGCATCCCGGAAGCGTGGTCAATTGTTCGACGATTGCCTCGACGACCTGATGGATATCACGCGCGGGGCGATCGGGAGAGATGAGCACGGAACCACTGAAACGCGTAGGCTTGCGTTCGGGCTGCGGTGTCGGGGTCGGACCACCGCCCGGAGATTCTTCGCCGGGTTTTTCAGGCTCGCCCGAGGCAGGCTCACCTACCGGATCAGGGGTTGCTGACTTTGGCCTATTTGCTTCGGCGACATCCGGTTTGACGATGAGACTGTCGCTGTCGATCACTACGACAGCATTCGAAGCGCGTTCGATGGCAAGTCCCAGATATGTTCCCAAGTTGTCGTCCCACCGCTCAGCATAAGCGAATGGTCCTGGAAGCATGCCGCTGATTGCCGCGTACACCGCCTTGATTAGAACCTCCTGGTTCTTGAGGCGGGGCAGATAGACGTAGCGACTGAAATACTCGCGGAGGTCTCGTAGCGAGAGGTGCGCCTTGCCATTCCAGATGTACTTCTGGAGATCTCGGTCGAGACGCGTGGGCCCAAGCTCAGTGAGCATCCCCTCCTCGGCGACGAGCTTCTTGCTGGCTCTAGCCAGGAGGCCGTCTTGAGCCGGTATTTTTCCCGACACCCATTCGACGTCTGCTTGAGCGCTTTCCTGGGCAGGATAGTGCAAATAGCACCAAGCCTCCTTGAGGCGGGTCTTCACGGTCTCATTGGCTTCAGTCAGCTTGGCCTTGGCGAGCGCACTGTCGCTCTGGGTGAGGTTCAGGCGCTCGGTGTCTCGAACGATCTCGGACCAAGCCAGCGCCGACCTCACAGCGTCCTTGAGGTTGTCCAACTGCCTTGAGTCGGCCGCGATGAACACCAACATATTACGGTAGACGCGCGGGGTGCTGCCACGCTGCATCAAGATGTCCTTGGCCTCGACTAAGGCTTCCGAACCATCGCGGCCATGGTGCGGGTGCGCAACGCCCAATACGACTGCGCGAACGCCGCCGGCTTCATCGGGCACCTCAGCCGAGCTCGCGGGTGCGACCTGGACAGCGTCAAAATGGCCGCGATCAGCAAGGCTGTTTACGTACTTGCCCAGTTCCGCATCGATCGTGACATCGACCAAAGCCGCCTCAATCTGCGCGGCCTTGTCCGTCGCTATGCGATTGAGGCTCGCCGCCATCGAGTACCAGTACCGGCCAAGGTCTGAATGCATGAATTTGGCCTGGTTGGTCAGTCGCCGGAGTGCGTCTCCAAAAATGGCCGGCCGCTCGCCAGGTTGAACAACGCCAAGATTAATCTGCTTGTCGTCGAGGCCGGTATTCTGCTGCTGATGGGTCGGCGCCGTTCCCATGAAGATCGCGCGGGCCACGCGGCGCGTCGCCGAGTAGCGGTTGAGGTTGGGGGCTGATTGATCGACCTTGTACGGGGTAGACGCAGTGCCATCAACGTCACCGGCAATGATCGATTGCCAGCTTACATCCAGATAGTGGAGGAGCTCGGGCTCCACGCGGGGCGAACTGACCGCAACGCTACCGGGCATAATCATGACGGAGGGGTCGCCGCTCATCCACAGTTCGTGAATGGCCTGGGCCATCAAGCGGAGCACGCCACGGGTGCGCTGAAACTTCTCGAGCGAGCCCCAACAGGTGTAAAGTTGGTCGAACAGCTCGGGGTGGATCGGGTAGGCCTTTTCCAACTTGCGCCGGTAATCCTCGTCGGCACAGCCCTGCGGGAAGTCGTTGGCGTTCTCGCGGTACAGCTTGGCGAACTGTTTGAGGGTATTATCGCGATGGTGAAACCGGTCGCCCGGGATTTCCTTGAAGAGCCGTCGACGGACGATCTCGTAGCTTTCCTCCTGGCTGGCGGGTCGCCAAGAGGACTCCACACGGCTGAATGTTTGCTTCAATCGTGCCAGCGCCTCTTGACCGCCTTCGCCGCCTACTTCGATCTGCGATGCGGGTAGAGATGCGACCAACAGCGTGCCCGGACTGGCTTTCACAGCCTCGGTCAACGACTGTACAAAAGACAGGTTTGCGTCGAACGAGCCCGAGGGAAGCCCCTCCACCTTGTAAATCTGCCGCAAGTAGGCGACCCATTCGTCGATCAGAATGAGGCACGGCGCGTACTTCTTGAATATTGCTTCAAGCAGGTTTGAGCCGGGCGCGATCCCATTGGCATCGTTCTCGGCGATCAAGTCAAAGGCCTCGGCCCCACCCAGCTGCCAGGCTAACTCGCCCCATGTCGTCCGAATCTTGCGGCCGCCGTCTGCGTTGAGCACGTCCTGTGGCCCGCGGGAAGTACCGACCAGCACCGCTCGGTTGATGCCCTTGGGGACAGTGAGTCCTTGCTGATCCAGCAGTTGATCTAGTCCTGAGAGATCCTGGACAGGCGTAGGTCCCGCCATATGGTACAGCGCCAGCATCGAGTGCGTCTTGCCACCACCAAAATTGGTTTGCAGCTCGACGACGGGATCGCCGCCCGTACCGGTCAGGCGCTTAGCGGCGCCGGCCAGCAGCGTGCTCAAACCCTCGGTGAGATAGGTTCGGCTGAAAAACTGCCGTGGATCGCGATACTCGGGAGGCGCGCTCCCCGAATGTACCTTGGCAAGGTCTGCGGCAAATTCGGCTTGCTGGAATTCACCTGTGGCGACGTCCTGATGGGGCTCAACGACCTCGCGCCAAGGCAGCAGGCCCGCAACAGTTTCAACCGAAATCTCCAGTCGCTGAGTCTTGCGGCGCTCCTCGTTACGCTGAAGCTCAGAGAACTTCGTTCGCAAGATTGTGTCGCGCATCTTGCCTAGCTGGTCTGCTACCTCGCCGGCGCTGATGGCTTCCATCAACCGGCGCATGGAATCGAGAGCACGTTCGGCATCGTCGTAGGTGAAGGTCTCGTTGTGCGAGAGCTTATTGCGGACGTCGAGCAACTCAGAGACGTAGGAACGCTCGGGATGGCCTAGCACGGTAGCGAAGGCATCCTTCCAGAAGGCCATCATGGTCTTGAGCAGGCCTTGCTGATCCCAACCTACTTCGCCAGCGGAATTGGGCCGCAACCCCTGAACGCGCTGCACTACCTCCAGCTGCCAGTGGCCCTTGATGGAGGTTTCCAGACGCTTCTCCACAAAGGGAGTAAGCGCCGAGGGGAGCAATTCCATGCCTTCGAAAACATACTGCCGCGTGCTTTTCGCCACGTCGAAATCCCCCTCAAATGTCCATATTGATCTGGCGATTGCCACTGGTGTCGTGGATAGCTGCCGCCTGTCTCGTCAGTTCAGCCCAATCGGCAATCAAGGCGTTGTAAGCCGTGGCCTCCTTCGCATCCTTCCGTTTGTTGGCGCTGACGTCGTAGAGGCAGTAGGCGAGATCCTTCACGGCCTCGGCGTGAGTGTTGATCTTCTTGAGCAGAACGGCGGTGTCGTGAGAAATGCCGTCCTTTTCATACTGCCTGACCAGGTGTTGGAGACATTCCCAAACGGTCAGGTGTCGGTCCTCCTGCGGATCCCAATCGCCGGCCAACTCGTCTCGGGTTAGTAAGCGGACCTTGCCGGCGGCGCTTTCCACGATACCGGCGTGCTTGACGCTATCGACCGAGATGCCGCGCGCACGGGCAAGATTATCCGCAACGCCATAGTCTCCCTTGCCCGTTCCGTTCTGCTCGAACCACGTAATGGCAAAACGCGTGTCCGCATCGAACTCGCCCTGTATGCCGCCGAGATATTCATCTAGTTCTCGATTGATCAGCTGGAGTGCGGTCTTCACGCTCATCGGACTGTCGTCGGATTCGAGCACAGCTCCATATCGAGAGAACACACTCATGCCCGGTCCGATCGCTGATTGCGGCATATCCGCTGGAGTAATATTGGCCGCTTGAAGCTCCACAAGCGCCGGGGGCAACTCGCGCTTAAGTGCGCGAATGAACTCTGCTCGCGTAATCGCACCGCTCTCAGTCATTCGACGCCTGCAGACCAGAAGAACAGAACCTGCGAGAGCATTTTGACGGGACTTTAGGCCTGTGGACCTCTCAGTGCGCATCGGCCACGTTCCGTCGACAGAGAGCCCTGCGTTAATGAGAGCTTGTAGGAATGTGGCCCACCCAGTTGAACTTACACCTTCCTTCTCAATTTCACTCTGCTTGAATGCATAGAACAACGTCAGAGGAAACTGGGGATTTACTTGGGCCGAAAGATTAGTCATCGCCTTCTGCATATTCTGAAGAAAAAATGCTTCCGCCTCCTTCTTCCCACCCTGCCTGTGGGGTGCCGCTACCAACTCCTCTTCTTTAGGGGTCGATAGGATAGCAGTGACGTCCGGGTACATTTCTCGGATCATAGGCCGCAAGATCGCGTAGAAGAAATCGGACAAATCGGCGTATGGAATATTATCATAGTATGGTGGGTCGGTTGCCAATACAGCGCCAATAGGCAATTTAACTGTCTGCGCATCGCTTTGCACAATCGCGCCTGGCGCAGCGGCAACGAACGATTCCACCGCCTTGGACACCCAGGAAATTGCGCCGCCAGTCCAATCGCCCGACGAATTCGAAAAAGGATTACCCTCTGCGAATTGCCAAGTAATTGGCAGCGCCGGCCGAGCGAAGGTTTGCTCGATTTTTTCACCGATCGAGTTCCACATGCAGATTGTGGTCGCTCGATTGGCAAAACGGTCCACCGCAAACGCGAGATAGATTGAAAGAGCCTCAGCGTAGGCGATCGAGCCCGTGCCCCCATCCTTTAGAGGCTGCGGGTTTCCGTCTAGACCAGCAGCAGCAGCATCGGCGGATGCCTTATACCTCACCTCGGAGACAAGTTGACTGAAAGTATCAAGGGCGACAAGCTGTCGGGACGTGAAGAGATCACCGATGGTCGGCATCCCATAGTCCGGCGGCGTAAATGCGCGGCGATCCTCGGAAATAATAAGACCGGGCTTCCATGCAGTCTTGGCCTCCTTTGCTATCGCCTCTTGCTCAACTGATGGTGCCACATAAATTCGACCCCTCGGCCCATCCGCAACGACAGCTAAAAGCGTCTGGCCCAGTTTTCCGCTCGAAGCCTGGGCCTTAATGTATTGAGGTGTAATCGCTGCATTGGACAATAGGCACACAAAGTTTGCACCTCTACCAGACTTTGTGCCAGTTGAAGCATTGTCTAATTCTGCAGATGTTCCGCCTTTGTGTATTTTGTACGCAATCGACTTATCAACCTTATTAACGATAGGTTCAATCCAAGATTCTTTTCCCTTCTTAGTAGAGAGTAGAAAGCTAGACGCAATGGGAACGTGAGTATTTGAAAATGCAGGATCGGGACTCGGGACGGTCCTTGACCATATCCAGGCGATCACAGTCGCCTTCCCGCCGCCGTTCTCTTGCGGTAACGCGACCTCTGGATAGAGGTCACCGATGCGCATCATAGCCTGTTTGAGCATCCAGTCGCCGTAGTACTTGATGTCTTCACCCAGGCCCTCGGCATTGCGGTAGTGGTTGCGGTCCTTGGGGCCGGGGTGGATCGGCTCAAGATTTTTGAACCTTGGTGGAATCTCGACCATTGCCTTGCCGATCATCACCGCGACTGGATTGAGATCGGACCCATAGGCGGGCAGACTGAGGCGCTGGGCTTCGAGGGGAATCGATCCGCCCCCCGAAAACGGATCATAGATCGGGGGCACCTCACCGCCGCAGCTCCTGCGGATTTCGGCGCGGGCGCGTTCCAGCACCTCTTCGTTGGTGGAATTCTCCCAGATTACTAGCTCTTCGATGATCTCAAACAGCCGTTTGCGCTCGATGTCGGCTGCGCAATCCTCCAGCTTCGGCTCGGGCATGTCGGGCATATTCCCCTGCGAGTCGACTTTGTGCTCCCGCCATGCCTTGAGGCGGACGGCCAATTCTGTCTCCGCCTTCTCGCGGATTTTCGGCTCATCGAGCAGCTTATCCGCATAGCCCGAGGGATCATCAACGAGTTGCGCAAAGAGTACCGCCCGGCAAGCCGCCAGCGGGCGGCGAGCCCACCACAGATGCAATGTGGACGGGTGGCCGTGCCGGATTGACTTTTCGCGGGCCGAAGCCGCGTTGATCGCTTCAAGAGGGATCGCAACCTCGATCAGCTTCTTTTTGATGTTAGGTATCGAGGTCATAAACCAGCCTATAGGTTGCAGGGTGAATCGTAATCTCACCGCCTTCGCGCATCGCGCACAGACGTGTTCCCGTCATTTCAACGGGCTCGCCGTCCGGGGTGGTGAGGATGAAGGAATAATCGGCCGGGCGTTGGTCAAGCAGCCCCCAGACGTCGGCCTCGATCTGCAGGGGCTCAAGCTCCAGGCAGTGCTCCTTGGGATAATAATGGCAGAGGACTTCGCCAGAAGAAGACCGGCATTCCCAAGGAAACCTGCTTCCGTTCGCGCGGCCGATCCAGCTGCCGTCGGAGTGGAAGAAACGCTCGTCTCCGTCGGCCTTGTAGCCCTTCGCATACGCAAATCGGGCAATGACACTCGGCCCCGCCGGTCTAGGCGCCGGACGGGGTTTCACCAGAATATCGGGAGCCGGGGGTTCTCGAACAGGTTCGGCTGGCCGACCCGGATGCTCGGGCGGGGTCACCGGTTCGTCGTCCGCCTCATCAATCAACACGTCATCGGTTTCGATATCGTCGGCGCCGGAGAACTCAGGGCTTGAGGGCTGCGGCGGATCGTCCTCATCGCCATTTCGTCCATGCTGATCCACGTGATCCTGGCTTTGCTCGCCCAGAGCCGGCGCCTCAACTCGCTCCGGCCCAAGTGAGAAATTCTCCTCGAGATAAGCCAGGATGTCATCCGGTGACCGCTCAAAGGCATAGGCGAGCGCGGCCTGGATATCGGAGCTGAGCGACTTGCCAATCTCTTCCGGCACGCGTTTTGCCAACTTGGCCCTGGAAAGAGGCGTAACGAACAGTGTGCCGTCATGCCAAAGGATATCGGTCAGCCTAGCCGTACCGGCAGGAACGCCGTCCAAGTAGGGGATTACCTCGAGCGTGGGCGCGGCAGCCCAAGTCGTCTCTTCGATCACCATTGCGACATTCCGGACCCGCTCGGTTTCACCAGCATCGGCAAGTTCAATCCGGCCGAGCTGCCGGCCGAACGCCGTCAACCAGGCGCGGCGTTCCTGGAGGCCGCCGAGCAACGACGGTTGGTTGAAACGCTCTTCGACGAAATGGGAGAGTGCTGGAAGCGCTGCGAACGGCGGCGTTTGCATGACATCTGCGGCCAGTCTCTGGCAGTCTGCGGTCTTGCGCTTGACCCAGTCGTGTAGATGACTCCACTTGATCAGCCCCTGGAGACTAAAGGCGTATTCAAGCGTGCCCACCGGCGCCCACTCGCCAAGCAGGTTCATCCAGTGCCCGCACTCCTGCCATATCCGGATGGGATATTTGACGACCAGCGCCCGTACGCGCCGGGCTTCATCGGCCGCAAGCGTTGAGCCGGATTCTAGCGAGTTCAACCATTCCATGGCGATATCTGCCGAGGGGCGATCCGCTACGCCGACCCGGCGCCAAAGACTCAGATCGCCGACCGAAGCCCGAATGATCGCGGCCCCGGGGACATCCTCCTCGTCCGCATGAAGAAAGACGGCAGAGGCCGAGATCCACGAACCGTCGTGCGCCAGGATCAGCTTTTCAGTTTGGAAGGCATCCCTGACGCTTTGGGCATCCGTGGTCGAGCAGCCATCCAACATCCCGTCGAGACGCCGATACCATTTTTCGACTTCAAGCACCGGAGCGCGTTGCACACCGGCGAGCGCTCGTAGTCGTTTGAGCAATTGTTCTGGACCGCTGGGCGTTTTCCGAACGCCCAAGAGGTCCAATAGCGGGCGCGTCGCTTCCCGATCCAGAATACCCTGAACGAACGGTTCGACATCGATGAAGGACTCGGTCTCCGCGGTCCGGCGGAGAAGGTCGGCGGGAATGTGCGGCGTGTTGCGCGTATCGGGGAGGCAGGACTTTTCGCGAAGCTTGAGTATCCAGCCAGCAGCGAGCATGTCCCAGCTGACGGCGCGCCGTGAGCCGGTGGTGGCGATCTGAACTATACGGGCGCCGGATGCCCTGGACCAATAGGTTTCGCGCTGGGCAAAAATTCGTGCCGCGACTTTTGTCCAGAACATCGGGTCGCCTGCCGCCTCGGCCTCCCAATGGCGCCAATAGTCCGCCGCATAATCCCAGTCTTCGATCTCAAAGCTGTCGGTCACATAGGGATATGACAGGGCGCCCTTTTGCCCCCGTGCTTTTGCCTCCGCGATGATCCGCGTCCGGCCATAAATGGAGATTCTCTTCGAAACCAAAGGCGCGAAGGTCTGCAAACCCGAGCGACCGGAGCCCACCCACCGCAACCACTCATCCCGCGAGCATGAGGTGAAGCTCGCCGAGTAATCCTGATGGAGAAGCTGGGTTTCCTGCACGGCTTTGGGAAGCAAGGCATCAAGGGTCCCATCCTCGTCGAAAAGGATCGTGTTGTTGGTTCCGCGCAGCTTCCGATCGGCTGCCGCATATCGAAAGGCGGCCCCAGGGGCTGCGTTCAGCTTTGCTGCGATCTGGGCGAGACGTACACAGTCTGCCATCTTTGGCTGGCCGGATGAAAAATATGCCTCCGCAACAAGTTCGATGACCGAGTTGACGTCGCTCGTATCGTTCAAGCCGATCTCTTCGAGGACATCCAGCGCTGCTTGGGCAGGATCCTTTCGCTGGTCCTTGGCACCGGCCTTTTCCCGCCGCTGATCGGCCAAAAAGCGGGTCCAGTTCTGGTTCAAAACAATCAAATGTTCGGAAAGAAACGACCAATCGTCATCTGACTGAAGCAGCTTCTTCTCGCCGAGGCGCACGACCTCGGCCGCAGAATACAGAACGTCCTGACCTTGAACCGGAACGATGCGGAGCGCGGATGGATCACTGCAATCGTACCCTGTGACCTCGGGCGCGATATAGGCCCAGAGATTGAGCAAATGCCGCCAGGTAGCTGGCCGAGGCAAGTGGACCTCGGACAGGCGATCCAGCAGGTTGTCCTTGGTGAACTCCTCGACGAAACCCCAATTCTTGAGCTTTGTCCGATTAGCCGCCGAGACATGCCGCAGGAACGCCGGTCGACCATCCTCATCCAGCAAAGCCATTGCCTGCTCGGCTGGCCAGACTTCGAAAACAGCGGGCGGCATGATGATCGCCGCCTTGCCGGAAACGAGCTTCCCCTCGTCCGTGAGCAGGATCGGCTTTTCCTTGATCGCACCATCAAAGGCCAGCTCGGTTATGGCCGCGCACATGCCTTCAAGGTCGCTCGCCTTCCGGTCCACGTCGGGAAGGAGACCGTAAGCGACTGCCCGATCCTGAAGGCCGATGGAGGAGTCCCCAATCCACCGCTCCATCGCTTGCGCGGCAAGCTGGCCGGCACGTTCCAGCAGCCAGCGGTTGGTTGGCGAAATCGCCGGATCCTTGATCTTGAGGCGTGCGGGGTCCTGAATGAAAGGCGCATTGCAGGCGAATGGCAGTTTGGTTTCCACCCCTGTGGGAAGGACAACGTACAATCTGCCCTTGGCGCCCAGAACGATCTCAACGCGGCATGGTGGAAACTCCCCACTGTCTTCCACGCCCAGCATGCGCTCCTGGCGGATCTCTTCCAACGCCTCTTCCGGAAACGCCTCTTCGTTCGAACGGACCAGCAAAAACGGGTCTTCCGCTTTCTCGTCGAGCGCCATCCACTCGCTCTGTTCGATCGGCCCGGCGCCGAGACTCTGCCAGTGGACGGATTGATCGCCGATCCGCAGCTTTCGGATGTTCCTGAAAAACAGGAGTGAGACCGGGCTCTTGAGCCATTCGGTCAGGTTCTTTTCGACCTCTTGGCGGCGAAGGTCGCTTGAAATCGCCACCTCGACCCGGGTCGTGCCCGCAGTGAGCGATTTTCCGGGCATCCAGTGAGGCTGAGTGAACCGGCTACGATCAAATTCAATGGCGAGCGTGGGCGTCAGCAGTTCAACGTGATCGCCCAGGCTGAATGTGCTCTTGAAGCCAATCCCCCGAAAACCGATCGTGTGAAGCGCGCGCTTATTCGAGTAGCCGAAGCGACAGATCGATGCGAAGTGCGCCTCGATGAAGTCCTCGCCATTGTGCTCGAACACGAAGCGGCCGTCTTCGATCGAGACATTCGCCTCGCTTGCGCCGGCGTCATCGGCGTTCTGAAGAAGTTCCGACAGAATATGGCGCGGACTTTGGACCTGTTTGAATAGCTGGTGCCATGGTCCCGCGAGCTCCGGATCGGCTTCCAGCTGATCCCAACGGGCTGAAGCGCGCGCCCTGATCCCCTCGAAATAAGGAGGAGGCGAACTCGCGCTCTTGATTGGCTTTGCGCTCGAACTCATCGCGGCGCCTCCGACCGCTCCAGCAGGCGGGGGAGATGGAACTGAACAGCGGTTTCAAGGAACGACGGCTCCCGATCGACGAGCGCGCCGCGGACATAGCGAGGCGCGTTCCCCACGCCATCGGCGACCGCTACGATTGCCAGGATAAACTTGTCGGGTTCATGCAGCGAGGTGATGATCTCCTGTCGTGTAATCATCACCGAGGTCGCTCCATCGATCCGCCCCTTGACCTCGATGAAGCGCATATGCCCTGAATCGGGATCATAGGATTCGATGTCGTACCCAAGCTTCTTGGCGGAAACGTCGACGGGCCGGTTTCCAAGGCCCGCCTCGGCAGCAATGACCGCTGCCATCGCTGCCAATTCGATTTGACGGCGGGCAGTCGGGTCGACTGCAAACTGCTCCGGGATCGTATCGCCGGACGATTGCCGCGCCGCCAGCAGCCCACTCGGGATGACCACCATTCCCCCACGCACGCGAGGCGGCTGGGACGAAATGAAGCGTTCCTTTTCAAGCTGATCCATACGGCGCTTCTGGCGCTCGGCGAGGTCCTCAGCGCGACGCTGTGCATTTTGCCAGTTCAGGCGGGTCTTCTTGCCGGCCTTTTCCTCTTCCTTGAGTTCGAACGCCCGGGAGTCCCAGTAATTGATCTCCTTTTTGAGCCGCGCGCGAACTTCCTGCTCGACCTTGTCGATCTCCGGAATCCGCCGCGCCTTCACTTCTGCGACGTGTCCTTGCGCGAGCTCGACCGTAGCGAAGCGGATCGCGGCCTTTTCTAGTTCGCTGGTCAGCCAATCTTCCTCGAGAAGGTCGCGTACCGACTCGACTTCATCGCTCGCCGCTGGCCGAAGATTCAGGTGCGGCGCGATACCTGCGTTCACCGTCTTGCCGGACTTGTCGATCGCAGCAAATTGAAGCCGCTGGGAAATCACGTGCGGCTTTCCAAGGCTCGTGAGCCGGCCGTCCTGGATCGTATGCTCCAGCAGGAAGATGGCAGACAGGTGATCTCCCCCGTCGGTGTCATCGACCAGTATCGCTCCCTGACGCATGATTTGCTCATACTGTTCGCGGACAAGGCTGATCACCGCTTCCAGCAGGGGGTGGCCGGGGCACACGAAAGCCGCGACGGGCTGCTGGTTTATCTTGTCCTTCTCGAAACAGATGCGTTCGTACTGCTTCTGGATCGGGGCTCCGGTCCCGATCTGCCGGTCTCTCTCGCGTATCCGGACCGGAACGTGGGTGATCTCCCAACGCCCCTCCTCCCGCCGTTTGATCCGGCCGCCCAGATGCTCGAAAGCCTCGACGAAGAAACTCTGAATGTGGTGCGGTTGAAGCCTTAGCGCCTCCGCGCGCTCCATTTCGAGGCGAAGTTCTTCAACGGCGGCCGCGGGCATCGTGTCATTGGTCAAGGCCCGCCGGCGCAGCAGCTCGAGGAGGTGGGCCTGATCGACGGCACCATCGACTTGACGGAAAAGACGGGCTTTGACCTCATCCTGCTCGCCATATTGGATGGCCTCGAACAGAAGATCCTTGAGCGCCGTTCCCTCAAACAATTCCCCCAGAACATCATAGACCCGGCCGCCCAAAGCTTCGCGAGCCGCTTCGAGCTTTTCCAGAAGTCGGGCGTAGACTTCACCTTCGCGCGTGTCGGCCGCTACGAGGTTCCAGAGGTGACAGACTTCGGTCTGGCCGATGCGATGGATACGACCGAAGCGCTGTTCGATCTTGTTCGGATTCCAAGGCAGATCGTAGTTGACCATCAGATGCCCACGCTGAAGGTTCACACCTTCGCCCGCAGCATCGTTCGCAATCAGGACCACGAGGTCCTTGTCCTGCATGAAGCGCTCGACCACCTTGCGGCGCTCCTCCCGCGAAACGCCGCCATGGATCACATCGACCGCCTCGGGATTGCCGAGACGCGCGCGAACCTTGTCCAGGAGATAGTGAAGGGTGTCCTTGGGCTCGGTGAAGATGATGAGTTTGCGCCGATTGCCCGCGGCATCGACCATCAATTCATCGTCGAGGATGCGATTCAGTTGGCTCCATTTGGTGTCGACGCCAGAACGCAGAACACCCAGCGCCATGGACTCGAGGCCCTTGAGAGTCTCGACCTCGAGAGCGAGCTGCTCGACCGTTTCTGCAGTGGTCGCTCCGGTCGAAATCAGGTCTTCAAGTTCGTCGATCTCCTCCTGCCCGTACTCCTCGATGTTCCGGAGCATATCGACGTTGACAGTCGGCTCGCCTATGCCCGCGCGCCGCCCTTTTGCGGCGAGGCGGGCCTCGCCCAACTCATTTTCAAGCCGTTCCCGGCGTCGTTTGAGTGACTGGTAGATCGCGGCTGGCGAGGACGCGAGCCGCCTCTGAAGGATCTGGAGAGCGAACCCGACATTGTTGCGCTTCTTTCCGTCACCTTCGGCGAACCGTTGCACACGATTCATCTCGGTGCGGACATACTCCGTGACCGCCGTGTAGAGGGTAGCTTCGCCCTCGGACAGCTCGTACTTGACGGTTCGGGCACGACGCTCCGGAAAAAGCGGACGCCCATCGAATTTGAGCAACTCCTCCTTCGTCAAACGCCGCATCATGTCCGCAGTGTCGGCATAATGGACGCCGTCACGGAACCGGCCTTCAAAGCGGTCGCCATCGAGCAGCGCCATGAATAGCTGAAAATCTTCCTCCTTGCCGTTGTGCGGCGTGGCGGACATGAGCAGCAGGTGCCGGCAGACTTGACCGAGCTTCTGCCCCACTTGATAGCGCCGCGTATATTTGACCTCGCCGCCGAAGTAGGTAGCCGACATGCGATGGGCTTCATCGCAGATGATGAGGTCCCATTCCTGGGCGCTCATGAGCTTTTCCTGGAGCTCTTCGTTGCGCGCCAGAACGTCGAGGCGGACGATCAATCGATCGCGGTCGCTGAAGGGATTACCCGACCGTGATGTTTCGATCATGTCGCGGCTGAGAATGTCGAATTCGAGATTGAATTTCTGCCCGAGTTCGTCCTGCCATTGCTCGACAAGGCTACCCGGCGCGACCACTAGGCAACGCTCCAGGTCGCTACGGGCGATCAGCTCCTTGATGAGCAGCCCCGCCATGATGGTTTTGCCGGCACCCGGATCGTCCGCGAGCAGAAACCGCAGGGGCTGGCGCGGTAGCATTTCCGCGTAGACCGCAGAAATTTGGTGCGGGAGAGGATCGACCAGGCTCGTGTGTATCGCCAGGTACGGATCGAAATAGTGCGCTAGCTTGATGCGATTGGCTTCAGTCACCAAGCGCAGGAGAGCGCCATCGGCGTCGAACGACCAAGGCCGCCCGCCTTGCTCGACCTCTAGGCGATGCTCGTCGTCTCGATAGAGAACGGCCTCGGCAACGATTCCATTGTGGTCACGGAAAACGACATTGATCGCCTGATCGCCTATCCAGTCGATGGACAGAACCTGCGCGGATTGGTTCGACGCAATACCGCGCACCGATGCCCCGTTCTTGATGTCCTCAAGCTTGGCCGCCATCAATCAGTCCCCCGCGCAAGCGTCATAGTTGAAACTCAGCCTTTTCCAGCGCGGCTTCAGTCTCTTTGCGATTTATAGTCACGATATGCTGGGTGCGGGCACTCAATTTCGACGCATCCCCGAGCAAACCCAGACGCTTCAGAACATAAAACAGCATGGCATAGCGAACGGACATGAGTCCGTTACCTTGCTCAAACCCATAGTCCTTTGCGACGACCTTTTTCTGGCTTTCGGTCAGCTCGGGATGCGGCCCGATTATCACGTCGAAATAGTTGTTCCAGAGCCAATCCTGCTCACCGCCGGCACCAGGATCACCTTCGTTACGAACCTCTAGAATGCGGGGAAGGAGGAAGTCCTTGAAGCGCTCCTCAAGGTGACAGAAGGCGCGCGTATGCCAGCGGAAGCCGTCGAATCCAAAGGCATGGGGGGTGATCCGGCGCCAGGTCGGATCTGGGCGCCTTGAATTCATGGATTGATAGAAGACCTCGATCGACGTGCGCTCGCGGACAGCATCCAGCGTCCTGCGCAAAACCTCGATGCTAATGTCCCGCTTGGGGGTCATCGCGACATCGGCTGCGGGCATAGTTGCGAGCCAAGATTCCCTCGGAGGTATCGCGCCTTCGGTTACTGAACGCAGCTGCGACAGGTAGGCGTAGGGATCGGGATCCATGAATCGAAGCGTAAACCGCTTCGCCGCCACATAGCGCTTGCTCCGCTTGTCATACTCCATGTTTCCGGGCGCTCGCTCTTGGTAGAGCGTCAGATCCTTCGACGCCTGCGGAACGGAGACGCCAAAAAACTCCGTCAGGTCAGCGCGATTGATCGCCCCCTCCCAGAACAGGCGGAATTCGATGAATTCCAGCCGCTGCTCGACACCCCAGCGCATTTCCACCTCACAATACGACTATAAACTATACCCACTTGACATCATAGTCAGTATAGTTCCTATATGCATATGCCATTCCGGAGTCAACGCGAAAGGAGGCATCCCATGGCAGACAGGTACGTAACGAAGCACCCCAACGGCTGGGCCGTAAAGGCCCCTAACGCGGGTCGCGCCAGCAGTGTTCATACGACGCAGCAGGCGGCCGAGCAGGCCGCCAAGCAAACCGTGCGCAACATGGGAGGAGGAGAAGTTCGGATTCAGGGTCGCGACGGTCGCTGGCGCGACTCGGACACCGTGGCGCCGGGTAACGATCCCAATCCTCCCAAGGACAAGAAGCACTGAGAGCCGGCGCCGGGCGAACCGGCGATCAACATGAGGTAAAGACGGATGGCGTCGCGCAAGCAGCAGACCGTGAATGGGCAAGCGGGGCTTTTTGACGACGAAGTCCGGCTGCTCATCCCCCAGCGGCTGGCCGTCGAAGGCAAGGTGCTGGGGAGCCCTGTGCGCCAACTGGAGGTTCCCGCATCCCTGGAAACCTGCCGCTTGCGTCCCTTTGCGGTACGCCGCGTGAACGGATACGAGACCACGCTGTCTTCGGGGGAAACGCTCAAGATCATCAACAGCAAGACGACCACCGAGCTGGACGCAGACCTTGTCTTGCTGGTGCCCGCGGCGGACGATCCCAGGGCAATCGTAGATGCGCTTGAAGTAGGTCTGGGCCGTTGGATAAACATCACGCCGGCCAATATCGCCGCGCTCGACCGGAATGCGCGCAATGAGCGATTGGTCGCGGTTTCAAGTTCGTGGCAAGACGCATTCCATCTGCGCGAGGGAAAGCCGGCCACCGACGACAGGCCGGTCCAATATGGGCTTCGCAGGCCCCAGGTAGGCGCTCTGCACGCGGCATTGGCCCATTCCACGCGTTCGACCGATCCTGCCACGATCGTGATGCCCACGGGCACTGGCAAGACGGAAACCATGCTTGCCCTGAATGCGCATCAGCGGTTCAGCCGGTTGCTTGTTGTGGTTCCAACTGATGCGCTTCGCGAACAGATCGCGAGCAAGTTCGAGACCTTTGGCGTCCTCAAGCAACAGAGGTGCCTTGATCCAACTGCGGCATTTCCGTTCGTCATGCGGCTCTCGCACATCCCCCGGACGCCGGAGGAGGTGGACGAGATCTTCGACAGCGCGAATGTCGTGGTCACGACCATGCAGATCGCAGGGCGCGCCGAAGCTGAGGTCCAGGAAAGGATGGCCGGTCGGGCGTCGGCGCTGTTCATCGACGAAGCCCATCATATCGGCGCGCCGACATGGGCACGCTTTCGCGGCCTGTTCGTCGAACATGATCCGCCCTTGCCGATCGTTCAGTTCACCGCCACGCCGTTCCGTGAGGATGGTCGTCGTGTCGATGGCGAGTTCATCTACACCTACCCGCTCAAGAAGGCGCAGGCGGAGGGCTACTTCAAACCAATCCGCTTTGAAGCGGTCTTTGGTCTCGACCAGGCAGATGCCGACGCAGCTATTGCCGAGAAGCTCGGCGAAGTTCTTCAGGCCGATCTTGACCAGGGGCTCAATCACCTTGCGATGGCGCGCTGCTCGACGATCGATCGGGCCAAGGAACTGCACCAGATCTACAGTGCGATGTACCCCACGTTTCGGCCAGTCATCGTCCACAGCCAGCAGTCGACAAGGGACCGCCGCGACAATCTCGCTGCGCTCCGGCGCTTCGACAGCAGGATCATCGTCTGCGTCGACATGCTTGGCGAAGGATTTGACCTGCCCGAACTCAAGATCGCTGCGCTGCACGATCCGCACAAGAGCATTGCGGTGACAATCCAGTTCGTGGGCCGCTTTACCCGACAGGATCCGCGATTGGGCGACGCCACCGTGATCGCCAACACTGGCGTGGACGACATCGATCGGTCGCTGGCAAAGCTTTACGCGGAGGACGCTGACTGGAATGCGCTGGTTGAAGCGCTGAGCACGGCCAAAATCGATCGGCAAGTTCGCCGCGCCGAGATGTTCAAGGGGTTTGTCGGCGATCTCAGCGACATTCCCTTGCAGACCCTCGAACCCAAGATGAACGCTGTCGTCTACCGCACGTCATGCGATGCCTGGGAGCCGCTACGCGCCGAGGACCTTTACAACGCCGGCGTCTATCTCGGCATGAAGGTCAATCCGCACCAGCGCGTCGCCATCTTCGTCACGCGTTCGGAGGAGGTAGCCGGTTGGACGACGGCCCAACACGCGATCAACGTCGTCTGGGATCTGCATATGATGCACTGGGATCCCGTGAAGGGGCTCCTCTATATCAGCAGTTCGTCAAAAGGCCCGTACGACAAACTGGCCAAGGCTGTCTGTGGTGAGACGACGCGGCGTGTCGAGGGCGAGGAAGTATTCCGCAGTCTTCATGGCTTCAACCGCCTGATCCTGCGCAACCTCGGCCTGACGCACCATCAGGGGCGCGGCGTCCGCTATTCCATGTACATGGGCGTCGATGTCGCGGATGGGCTCGACAACGCCAAATCTCAGTCCCGGATCAAGAACAATGTCTTCGCCACTGGCTTTCTGGGCGGAGTGCCGACCTCCCGCGGCTGCTCCGCGAAGGGAAAGTTCTGGTCCATCACGCCTGTTCGCGACCTCACCGACTGGGTCGAATGGTGCGCCGACATTGGCCAGGCCGTGAACGACCCAGGGATCACGACCGACGGGGTCTTCAAAAGCGCGATGCGTCCCCGCCAGATCAGTGCGCGGCCGGACGTTCCTCCGGTCGCGATCCACTGGCCGGAATCGCTGCTGACCCAGATCGAGGACCGGATCGAGATCAGCTTTGACGACGAACCCGTGCTGTTCACGGAATGCGACATCGAGCTGCTCGACCACGAACGGACCGGGCCGCTTAGGTTTGCGGTGCGCAGCGAAGCACATACCGCCGAATTCGAGATTGTGTTCAGCGAGGGCGGTGCCCGCTATCCGCAAAAGTCCGGTCCGAAGACCACCATCAAGGTGGGGGGCAAGGTCAAATCATTGTCCGAATCCTTCGGCGACGATTCTCCCCAGATCGACTTCGGTGATGGTTCGCTTCTGATCTACAGTCATCTCTACGCCTTGCCGGACGGTGTTTCCGTCGAGCCCTATCCCGCGGACCGGATCGAGGCCTGGGATTGGTCCAAGGTCAACATTCGTGTCGAAGCGCAGGGCTTGGAAAAGCGGGCGGACTCCGTCCAACGGCACGTGATCGACATGTTGCTAGCCGATAGCGACGCCTACGATCTTGTGTTCGACGATGACGGCGCAGGTGAGATCGCCGACGTGGTTTCGCTGCGCGTTACCGAAGGCTTGGTCCAGGTCACACTCTTCCACTGCAAGTATTCCAGCGCCGATCAGCCCGGCGCTCGGGTCAAGGATCTATACGAAGTCTGTGGTCAGGCGCAGAAGTCCGCACGCTGGCGGGATCGTCCCAATCGCATGTTCACCCATATGCTCAAACGCGAGAAGCTGCGCCTCGATAAGGGGCAAAGCACGCGCTTCGAACTCGGAACGCCAGCGTTCCTCAAAAAGCTCAAGGCGAGTTGGCAGGACTATCGCTACGAGTTCGACGTCCGCATCGTTCAGCCCGGTCTTTCGCGGAGCGCCATCTCCGAAGAGGGGCTGCATCTTGTCGCCGGCGTAGAGACCTATCTGCTGGAAACCAGAGGCATGCGCTTGCGCGTAATCGGCAGCGAGTGAGCAGGGCATCCCCCTGCCCTCGTGCGGGCCGATCCGTTGCAAAAAGTTCGTGGAGCATGTTGGCAATCCTCCCCTGCCGCGGCCAGGTAGGCCTGCACCTTCTCGAGGGTCTTTCGCCGCGGACGGCGACCCGACCTCAGGTCTCCGACCAGTCTCGGATCCCCAATGACCAACCTCCCAAACGTGCTGGGCGAAACGCTGCTACGCACCAAATATGCCTCGATCTGCTCCAGTAGCTCCATCGCCTTCGACTCGCTTTGCGCTTGCGTTCCTGTTATGTTCCTACTAGGAAGGCTTCCTAGAGTCTAGGATCGAATTTCCTAGATGGATGCGATAGGACTGCCAGCGATGGAAGACGCACGTAGAGCCCTGGACGAGCTGATCCAGAAGCGAGGGGTCAATTACTCCTCGATATCGCGCCTCCTGGGACGCAATGCCGCCTATATCCAGCAGTACATCCGGCGCGGCAGCCCCAGGCAGCTGGACGAACAGGATCGCGCGGTGCTCGCCCGTTTCTTTGGCGTCGATGAGAAGGTTCTCGGCGCCCCGGAACGGTGTTCAGGACCCGTTGTCGAACTGGTCCATGTGCCCGTTCTCGCGGTCGAGGCTTCCGCCGGTCACGGTGCGCTTGCGGAAATGGAAGCGAAATGCGCCCAATTCGGATTTGATGAAAAATGGCTGCGACGGCTGACAGCCAGCAAGGCAACGAACCTGTCGATCATCGCGGTTCATGGAGACTCGATGGAACCCACCTTACATGACGGCGACGAAGTGATGGTCGATCTGGGCGATGGCCAATCGCGCCTGCGCGACGGAATCTATGTGATGCGCATGGATGACATGCTCAACGTCAAGCGCGTGGCGATCGAACCGCAAGGCAAGCGGGTCTCGGTGCTGAGCGACAATCCCGCCTATCCCAGTTGGCGCGGTCTCGAAAAGCGCACCATCAATATCGTCGGCCGCGTTCTCTGGTTCGGCCGAGCGCTGCGCTAGGCTCACCATCCCGATGTTTGTAATTCTTGCCGCCTCGATTGTCGCCGCCGGGCAGACCTTCACTTGCACGCCCACCCATGTCTGGGACGGCGATGGCCCCGTCTGGTGCGCAGAGGGCCCGCATCTCCGCATCGCGGGGATCGCGGCGCGCGAAATGGATGGCACATGCCGCTCCAACCAGCCCTGCCCCTCTGCCTCGGCGGTAGAAGCCCGTGATGCGCTGGTAGGCCTGCTGGGCGGGGCGCGCGGCACCATCCCGACAGGTCATGTCGTCGTTCGAGGTCCGAGGCTGACATGCCGCTCCGAAGGGTCTGCCGGAGGCAGCAGGACAGCCGTCTGGTGCCGCCTGCCTTCGGGCGCCGATCTCTCCTGCGCCATGATCCGCACGGGGACGGTTCTTCGCTGGGATCGCTATTGGAAGGGTCCGGCGTGCCGCTAGGCGCCGACCTGCATCTCACCGGATACCTGGAAGAAGGACCATATGGCCTGCTTCTTCGTATTGGCGGCGGCGTGTGGGAACTGGACGCGCGACGCCCGTCGCGTCGTCTGATCGGCTGCGAAGTCGAAGTCACGGGCCAGCGTGCCGGGTTCAACGGGATCGTCTGCGATCAGATTTGGCCGGCAGGACAGCCCCGCCCTCGCCGGCTCAGGCTCAACATCGAATATCTGCTGACCGCAGCGTTCGTAGGCTACGGCTTCATCGCCCTGCTCCTCGGGCTCGCGGGACACTTCCGCTGATGCTCAGCGAGTGGGAACTCTGGGCTTGTGCCAATCAGGTGCTGACGACGCATGGCGACAATGCCCCGCTCCACGTGGCCGAACAGATCGGCGCTCTGGCGCTGGCCGGCGACGAGGCAGGCATCCAAACCTGGCAGGCTATCGCCCGACGGATTACGCAGTTGACTGGAATAGATGGCGACACGCCGCTGCAATGAGCAGCGTCGCGCAAGGCATGCGGCCTACCCGATCGGCGCCAGGTCGCCGGGGAACAGGCAAGGCTGAATGTCGCCACTGGCATAGCCGTTATCCTCGATGACGAAGCCACGCATCCTCTCGACCAGATGCCGCGCAAGATCGACACGGGCGCTGCGCTGGGCGCGCGGATCATCGGCGTTCAGACCAGCGAGCGTCGGCTCGGGCGCCACGGCAAGCGCAACTTCAAGATGGGTCAACAGGACATCGTCAGCGATTCGAAACATGGTTGCAACGAGAACAAATATAGAACTTTGAGTCAATCGGCTGCATGGGGACGGATGCAGAAGGTTCGACTAAATTCCGATCTCGAATGGCTTGGTGAGCGAGCGGTCCAGTTCCGGCGGCTCGCGCGCCGGTGCCGGCGCCCGGTCCTTCGCCTGGCCTCGCGCGGCGGCATCGCGCAGGAGATCGACGGTCTCCAGAGCCGAGCGCTTCATTCCCGAATTGCGTTCAACCGCAGCCTCGAGCTTGCTGGCGTTGTCGACGAACAAGGTCAAGCCATCGCGCAAGCGGGTGACCGTCACCAGGAAGGTTTGCTGGTTCGCCAGATTACGCTCCCGGCTGTCCATGACCGCGATCCCCCGATCGGAAGTCAGGCCCTGTGCCATGTGGGCATTGAGTGCATAGGCAAGATCGAGCCGCTCAAGCATCGGATCATCGCGCCCCAGCGTATGCTCGGCGCCAAGCGAGGTCTTCACCGTGATGGATTTGCCATCGACGGCGGTAATGCGCGCCTGATCGGCATTGAGGAGGCCACGCTTGTGATCAGTCTCGGTCCAGCGGATCCGGTCGCCCGCGTGGATGTCGAGGGCGCGAACTTCGAACAGGCGCAGCGGATCCTGCTCGCCTTGCGGCCGCAACTGGCTGGGCCGGAACTCGAAGCGGCGGCCACGCTCGTTCTCGAGGCTGACCCGCTCGCGCGCTATATCGGTTTCGACCACCCGGTAGCGCCCCGGCCGCAGACCCTGGGCTCGCTGGCGCCGGTCGACCTCGACCACCATCCCGGCTGCGTAGCTGCGGGCATAACGCAGTTCCTCGCGCGTCAAGTTGATGCGCGAGAGGGTTCCGAGCCGTATCGACCCTGGCCCCAGTTCGCCATTGGCCTTCAAGCCGGTCTGGACGGCCTCATTGACCTCACCGCGTAGCGCCCGGCCCGAGGCATAAATCGACGTCGTCTCGCGCTCTGCCGGCGACAGGGAAAGCCACGCCGCAGCCGCTTCGACGGCAGCCCCATTTCCGGCTTCCACGACATGGGTTCCCAGATGCCGCAGGGCCTCGTCGATATGACCGCCCTGCGCCGCATATTGGGCGTCGCGCAGCGCCTTCTCTCTAGCGCGGAGGTTGACGCTCATGATTGCGGTTTCGACGCCCACCTGCTGCATGACGTCGAAGGGTTTCCCGGCATCGACCGCGCCAAGCTGCTTCCTGTCGCCGATGCTGGCGAAGCGGTCCAGTTCCAGCAGATTAGCCAGACGAACGAGCTTCTCCTTGTCGGCATTGCCGACCATTGAGGCTTCGTCGAGCAGCACGACGGTGCCGCGCATCGCGGCCTTTGCCTCGGCAACCCGCGATGGGCCGGCCCCTTCGAGCAGGTCTCGATGCTGGCGCAGGAAGCGCGACACCGTCATCGAGGGAATGCCGGTTTCACGCTCGAGCATCTGGACCAGCGTGTTCTGCACCGCGAGGCCGAGCACGGCCCTGCCTTCCTCGCGCAGCACATCGGCAACCGGTTTCAGGACGGTGCTCTTGCCGGCGCCGGCGACACCCTGGATCGCGACGATCCGGTTGTGCGAGGCCAGCAGCAGGCGTCCCGCTCCTTCCTGGCCCGGGTTCAGCGTCATGCCGTATTTGAGCTGGGAGAGGGCCTGCAGCCGCTCCCCGGCAACATCGGGCGGAACGATCGCGGGAGCGAGGCCGCGCCCGCTTTCGACGGCGGCAATGATGCGCTGTTCAAGGCCGAGCGCATCGCGGGTCGTGACAAGATCGCGATCGGTGCCCTTGCCCTTCAGGAGCTGCCCCTGGCGCAGCAACTGGTCGACACGGCTCTCGATGTCCATGATCGATGTGGGGAGCGCGAAACCGAGTGCCGCGCGGAATATATCGGCGCGTGTGAAGGCTGCCTCACGCTCGCCGAGATGACGAATGGCGGAAGCAACGGCATGGACAGCGGCAGTCTGCTCGGGTGTCCGGTTCCCCATCCGCGCGGGCAGGAGCGGGTCACTGTCCTTGAGGCCGAGACGCGTCGCGAGGGCGGCGGTAAGCGCACTGCCCTCCCGCACGAGCCGGAGCGCCGCCTGCCCGAAACCCGCCACATTGCCGATGTCGTGAGCCGCGCGCGCGTTGGCCCGGGCGATCACCTGTGCGGGATCGAACCCGAGCTTGGCCGCAGCCTCTCCCCACTGCCGCGCAAGCGCATCGCGATCCACGATCCGGCCTTTCTCCGCGCGCGTCATGAGGTTCGCGACATTGCGTGCCGCGAGCCCCTTCCCTTCCATCGTCGCGAGCCGATCGAGGATTTCCGCGCGCCGGGAACTGAAAGCGTCGCGAATGGCCTTGGGGACGCCCACGGCCTCGAAATTGCCGTGCTTGCCATATTCGCCGACCTCATAGCCGAGCTTTTCGACGGACAGGCGGAAGCGCGCCATCGCCATCGCGTTGAGCAGGGTATTGTGCTCCCAGAGCTTGTCGTTGCGGAGCGCCCGCCACTTGCCGTCTGGACCCTGCGTCACATTGGCAACGACCGCATGAAGGTGCGCATTGGGCTCCTGGTTGCGGTTCGTGTCGTGCTGAAACAGACCCACGACGAGATTGCCCGTCGTGACGACCCGCTCCTTGCCGCGCACCTCCATCCGCGTCTCCGCGAGGTTCTTCTCGGCCCAGACCAGAGTCTCCCTGACCGCTGCGGCATAGGCATCGAGGATGCGCTTGTCCCCGCCGACGAGCGCGAGGATCGACCAGCTTTTGGGCATCGAAAACGTGAGATCCGTGCCCGCACGATGAACGCGATTATCGCTGCCGACGCGGCTCCCGTCTGGCAGCAATCCCTTCAACACAGCCTCGAACTGCTTCGCCTCGATTGGCCCACGCAGGCCAAGTCTGTCGGCGCCCTTGCCGAGCCATTCGCCCGATCGGTCGGCATCGGCGCGCGTGTAGTAATTGTCGGCGGCAAAGTAATTGGCAGCGCCGCCGGCGGTGCGGACATTGGCTACAGAGAGCATGATGCCCAACCCGGCCGTGCGGCGCCTAGCTCACGCATCAAAGTTCCAGATCGCCGAGATCGGGACCTTCGCGTGACGGGGTATCGCGCTCAGGCAATCCGTCCTCGACCATCAGCCGACGGGCCTCGGGCTCACCGGTTCGACCTGCCGCCTTGTCGGAATCGGATGGCCGGCTTGCCGGTGCCTTTGCCGGTGGAGCATCCGGCCGGCCGGCTTCTCTCGCGTCCCTTTCGGGATCGCTCTCGGCGGTGGTCCGATCGCTGCGAGATCCTAGTCCCGTGGGAGACGCAATCGGGATTGGCGCGGCATCCGATGACGCCTTCGCGCCCCTTGTCTTCTCGCCCGGTTGGGCGGCGCGGGAAGGCTTGTCTTTAGGATCATTCGCTCGCGCACGATCGGCTTTCTTCAAGCCTTCCTGTGTCGTCGGCGTGCGATCGCTGGCGTCCGGATCAAGCGCGAGAACACCCTGTTTGGGAACAACCGGCTTACCCACGCCGTCGTCGTTGGAAGACGGATGCTCGGCAGCGGCAGAGGTTGATGGATGGGACGAGACACCGGCGGGTGTCTCGCTGCGAAACGAGGCGGCGACAGGACGCTCCTCGGCCCGCCCGATGAAGGTCTCCGCCAGCCTCGGCCGACTTATCGGCTTCAACCTGATGGGAGCTGCCGGGAAGCCGTCGGGGAACTTGATGTACCCCGAAAGCCGGGACAGGTTCATCAGCTGGTCGGGCAGCAGCAGCGGCTCGATATGCTTGCGCGGCGTCAGGCTGACTGCATCTCGGGCGTTGTTGTAGCCGTAGGTGTAGCCTTCCTCCATATCCCGGACTTGACGGTGGCCGATGAAATCCGAGCACCAGGTCGCCGTCTCGCGGTCCGCCGTGCCGAGGATCAGTTTGGTGCGGGCTAGCGACGACAAGGTCATCGCCATGTTCTCGCCGTAGACCTCCTTGAGCTTGGCGTAGGCGTGCAACCCCAGGACAATCGCGCCGCCGAAATTGCGCGCGGTCTGGAGCCCTTTCTCAAGCGCCGGAAGCCTGTGCAGCGCTCCCAGCTCGTCGACGAAAAACCAGCACTTGAGGTTCCGGGTTCGTGGACCAGTCATCAACGTGTTCATCGCCATGTCGAGCCAGAGCGTGAGCAACTGCGCGCAAACGCTCATGTCGACATAGCGCGCCGAGATGAACACGACCGAGCCCTTGCCCTCGGCGTCGTGACCGCCGTTCTCGATCCACTGGCGAACCGAGAAGCGCCTCCCCGAAGTCGGGAGCAGCTTCAGCGCCTTGGCGTTCACGTTGAACACGGCACGGATCGATTCCGCCATGCGCGCCGCTTCCGGCGCGGTTAGCGGATCGGCGATCGTGCCGCGCATCATGGCATGGACGCGCGACAGATCGGCGGTCATCAATTCGCGCGCGAGCGCCTCGTTCGTACCCCTGCCCTCGGCGACCAGCTTCAGGCAGAACTCGACGAACAGCGCACGGGCAGCGATCACCCAGAACTGTGCTTCCCCGCCGCCATCATGCGGGACAAGTGCTTCGGCAGCCGCCCAGAACTCACCCTCTGTGCGGCATTCGTCGAACAGGCTCCACTGCGGGCAGCGGGCGTCGAGGGGATTGAGGATCGTGTCCCGATGGCCCTCGTGAAATTGCTCGATGTACGCGCCGGTGAGATCGAAGACGACGCAGCGTTGCCCTTTCGCCCGGGCCTCCGCCAGCATGTCCGACATGGCGACGGTCTTGCCCATTCCGGTCGTGCCGATGAGCATCGCGTGACTCTGTTCGAGACGCCAGGGATAGATGACCGTGGCGAGGTGCGATGGCTGGTAGGGAAACGCCCGGGCCAGTTCGCGCGGGGTACACAGGCGCCATTTCCACCCGAGCGTTTCCGACAATTCACGGGCACGCTCGCGCCGGTTGTGATCACGCAATTCGTCGACGAGTTCGGGAAGCGTGACAAGCATTGCGCCGCGCTCGTGCTTGCGCTCCTTGGAGCGGCTGCCGAACCGCGCGGCAAACCAGTAAAACAACGCGAAACTGGGCACGAGAAACAGCGCCGATCGCACAAGCGCGGCGCCGAGCAAATCGAGCATATGCTCCCAGGCGCGAACCACAGGCGGGAAGGTGTCGAGCATCGCGATGGGGAATTGAATGGATCCGCCAAACGCCGTTTCGAGTGCGATCTTTTTGGTCGGATCGAACTCCATAAAGCCGTAAAATGCGGCATAGGCCCGTATCCAGACGAGATAGACTTCCTGGTCGGTCAGACCCGTCGAAAGGGTCCACCACGAGGTCCATGCAATAACGATGGCAGCGATGATCAACGGCCCCTTGAGGCCGGCTGCGAACATGAAGCTGAAGTGTCCGAGGAGCTGACTGCCGCGGGTGAAATTGACGAGGTTGCGTTTCATGAGACGCCTCCCTCACCGGTGGCCCCGGCCACACCGATCTCCTTGCACTTGCGGGCGTAGGCCTGGTGCGCCCGTTCGCGCAAACCATGGTCGGCATGTCCCGCGAGGAGCGCATCCACACCGACCATCAGGAAGACAGACTGACGCGAAATGCGCTCGACGGTGGCGGTGAAACGGGAGGTGAGTTCTTCCTCCGCGCAGGCATTGGCGAGCAGCGAGCGAACCCATTCGCTCATGCTGATCCCCTTGGCTTTGGCGGCTTTGCGGATCAGCGAACTGAGCTCGCTGGAGATATAAACCTGGAGACAGATTGGCCGTGTCATGCACGGACTCCTTGTGGTCAGGAGCCCGGTGCGCACTGCGAAAGGCAATGCAGGGTCTAAGTCATTCCTAAGAACATGTCAAGAACATAGAGATGCGCGCGTTTCCGTGGGTTGCGCCGGGAGATGCGGTCACTTCCACGTAAGGCGCAGGGGCCAAGTCATATCTGACGGAGAAGCTGCCCGTTTCGATTTTGAGCATAAATGACCGCATTTTCAGTGATATGCCTGCAAAATCCACGGCGACCTGTCGCGTACGGTGTGCCCCCTGTTCCCCGCTGTGGAGTAGGACCAGCAAACTGATCCGACCTATCCCGCATCCCCAAGGAACGATCTTCCGGCGGAATGGAAGGGCCATCTTGCACGTGAAGGATTGGCCTGATCGACACTGGGCGAGATGCGGAATCCGGGGTATGATCGCGGACGACTTCCATCGTAATGGAGAGCGACAATGGCCAGCGTGACCTTGTCCGCGACACCAAAGGGCAATGGGTTCCAGGCGACCGTCAGCTATGACGGCTGGGTCTCGATCAGCTCGGCAGAGACTTACCCGACGATGGCCGAGGCGATCTCGGCGGCGGCGATCAAGATGCTCGACATGCCCGAGAGACTCGAGGCAATGGACCGCGAGGACCAGGCGGTCTGATCATCGCCTGGCGCCGCGATCCGGTCGCCGAGCATAAGAAAAGGAGGAAGCCCGGTGCGGACTTCCTCCTTTCGAATGTGCTCAAGCTTCGTCGCTCAGCTTGCTCGGTACGGTATCGATAACCCGGTCCAGCATCCCGGCCGGAAGTGCGCCGTAATCGCCCTCGTCGACCGCGATGTAGCCTGCCTCGTCATCGGTCAGGACGTACTGCGTGAAGTAGCTGTGAAAGGACCGGGCATGGGCCTGATCCAGCGCGGCAACGAAGGCCACCTGATCGGCCTGGAAACCACCGTGGGCAATGTTCATCGAAACGTACATGTCTTACCTCCTGATGTTCGATGCGTCGCATCAGGAGCTGCGAGGATGTGGGCGACGGGCCGGGTCAGGGACCGCGCGGAACGCGCGGCCGCGAAGCGGCGATGGGGGTCACGATTTTTTCGGGCTTGCCCGCAAAAAATGGTGGGGCCCCGTCGTCCTTGACGCGGCCCCAAAGCCTACATCACCATCGGACTTCTGCGAGAGAGACCTCTCCAACCTCTGCAGGGACGAGCAAGGTCAGCGGAAAAACCAATTTCCTACACTCTGGCCGCCTGACATTATCGGCTGCGGAGGGGACCCACGGCCACCGAAAGGAACACTGATGGCCAGGTCCAAACCGAGTGCTCGGGATGCACTCAAGAAGCTGCGCGAACAGCGTCTCGAACTCGACGCGCAGGAGGTCCGGCTTCGCGATGAAGCCGCAACCGAACTCGGCAAGCTGCTCGTTGAATGCGGCGCCGAGACGATCGAACCGGCTGAGCTCAAGCGGGTCGTTCAGGCGTCGATGGCGCTCGGCATCGATGAAACCCTCAAGCGCCTGGCGAAGTAGTCGGTCACCCGCGGCGGCGCGCGGGCTCGATGCCCCGCGCCGCCGCCAACGCCGGCAAGCACAAAATAAGGCCCCGATGGCTTGTGCCACCGGGGCCTTGTCGTGGAACATGACGATCAGTCCTCGTCGATGTCGGGCGCACCTTCATTGCTGTTCGAGCGGCCGCCCTTGGTGAGGAAGTCGACCTTGTCGGCGATGATCTCGCAGCCGTAGCGCTTGGTGCCGCTCTGGTCCTCCCACTGCGTGTAGTGGATGCGGCCCTCGATCGTCACCAGCTGGCCCTTGGTGCAGTATTTGGCGACGTTCTGGCCGAGCCCGTTGAAGCAGGTGACGCGGTGGAATTCGCTGTCCTTGACGGTGTAGCCGTTCTCGTCCTTGAAGGTCTTGCCGTCCTTACGAGCGGGCCGATCGGTCACCACCGAGATCGACGTGATGCTGGTTCCGCCCTGGGTGGTGCGGGTTTCGGGGTCGCGAGCGATGCGGCCAACGAGGATAACGAGATTGGTCATGGGTCTTCTCCTGATCGAGCACTCCGGGTCCATCCCGGCTGCAAACCCGACGAAGAAGCGGCCCACGGCGAAGCGCACCGAAGGGGAACCTGGATCTGGTTCGGGTGGTGCGGGCAGCCGGGCGCAGCCCGGCAACTCGGCCGGACCTGATCCGGGTTGCGCGTCTCGACGGGGCTGCTTCAGGACAGGTTTGCCCCAGAGCCGGACTGGTCCCGGACACCTTGATGGGAACCTTACCCAGCCCTTGTTTATTCCCGCGTGGCCAAAGCCGAAGCGGCCCATTCCACCACCAGCGGTAGCTCATATTTCGACCCGGACCGATCGCCCCGTCTTGGTAGGACTGCTTGACGGAACTGCGCCGTCATCGGCAAGATCTTCGCCGATCACCGGATCCGGTTCGTCCAGGCGATTTCCACGCAGCATCCAGGCTTGCGGCGTTATCAGGCGCGCCCAGTCGGCGAAGGAGGGGATCGAGCCCAGGTCTTCCCGCACGTGCTGCTCGCCAACCAGACGCACCGGCACGATGCGGCGGTCGGCATTGACGATGGTTGCCCCGAAGAGGGTTTCAAGCATGAAAATGCCCTCGGCATGGTGTCGCAGCGCACGGTGCCGGGGATCGGCGAAGATGGCCTTGGACTGATCGAACCACTGGTGAAGCGCGAGGTAGTCTTCGACCGCTCCGCCCCACTTTCGGACCGAGGACAGGGCATGGTAATAGCAATGTGCCATGACGATCTCTTTCACAGTTCGGTGTAGTGGTCGTCGTACGCCGTGTAGCGCAGCTTGCAGTCGAGCATGAACGTCTCGGCCGTCACGTCGATCTCGAGCGCGCCCCCCGCACCGTCGTTGATTTCCCAGCCCGGATGATGGAGTTCAAGCGCGGCGTAGGCGAGGTCCTCGAGCGCTTGCATGATGGTCGTCTGAACCGGCTCGGCCCCGTCTTCCTCGACGCAAACCGAGAACTCTTCGGGTAGGTCGACGGCGGTGTCGCTGGCGTCCCGACAAGCGATGTCCTCGATAGCGCCGCTGTCACCGCATCCGTCGAAGGCGACTTCCACCGAGGCAATGCCATGGTGACGCAGCGGTGCGATCACCGCGCGCTTGAGGCGGTCGATTTCGCTGGTGACGCGGGCGCGATTGGCGGCCTGCTGCTCGGTAAATTCGGCAAGCACCATGCTTGGGCTGATCATGAAATCCTCCTGTGCTGTACGGTCGTGCGGCCGTCCGCATGATCCACCAGCACTAGGGCTCACCTCCCCTCTTCAACATCTACGCCAGCGCCGCAGGGGCGCTGGCGCAAAGGCCAATCGGCCTTCAATTGGGCGAATGGGCTCCTGACTTGGGGCTGGTGCCGAGCGGACCGCGGCGATCGACGACGGTGATGCGGCGCGTCTTGGCTTCGATGACCAGGCGTTCGAGGACGCCATTGCCCGGAAAGGCGACAACGTACCTCGGATCGAGCGAAAGCATGCGCTCATTGCGCTTGAAGCCCGCGCGGGCGCCAAGCCGCATGTCGAGCGAGAAGGTCACTTGGGGGATGTCTCGCCGCTCGGCCCAGCTCGACGCCAGGCGATCGACGCCCTTGGTGTCGCCGCCATGAATCAGCACCATGTCGGGAACGCGGTCGCGAACCTTGTCGAGTGTCGCCCAGACGTTGTTGGCGAAGGTGAGTGCGTCGGCTTCGCTGGGATGACGGGTGCGTCCGCCGGCAAACACGACCGGCGTGCCCTCGGGCATCGCGGCGCGGCGCTTGGCCTGGGCCCGGGCGCGCAGGAAATCACGCCCCTCGACCAGCGCCGAGGTCAGCATCGCGCCGTGGTTGAAGCGCGAACTCGACACCGGCTTCCAAGACGAGCCGAATTCGTTGAGATAAAGGCTTGCGGCGATCTCTCGCATCTCTTCGAGCGCCAGCATGGCGGCTTCGGCGCATTGTGCACGCTCGACCTGGGTTTCGAGTTCGTGGGTGTGGATTTCGGAGCCATCGGCCGTTGCGACAAGCGCCCGAACTTCGTCGGTGGCGCGGTCGAGTGCGGTCGATTTGCGCTCGGCGGAGCGGTGGAACAGGTTGACGAAGGCCCAGCCAAGATCCTCGGCGTCGGCCTCGAGCGCGGTCCCGGAAACGAGCGCGAAGAGATCGGACCAGACCGCTTCGAGCGTCTGAACGACGGCTTCGCGAACCGGAAAATCACTGCTCGAAACCGGGGCGGGACCGATCGAAAAACCGGCGAGATCGAGACCGGCGAGCTGGTCGGTAAAACTGGTATGCATGGGCGTGTCCTCCTGACTGGCGTGAGGCTGACGCAGGCCGCTCTTGGCTGCGCCAGCGAGAGCCCGTCAGGGCCAGCTTTGGGCGGACCCGCGCACCGAAGGGGAACCCGCTTGGACAGGCTGGCGCGGGCAGGCCGTGTCCCGCAGGGACCGGTCAACACGGGCTTGGCCAAGCCGGGTTGCGCGGGCGCCGCCGGCTGGCCCAGGGCCTCTCTCGCATGGTGCAAGCCATGAGCTGCGCCGTCCCGCCAGGATCACGAGGCGCTATGCAGATACAGGCTCTATCGGCTCGGTTTCAGGCGCCGCGCTTGCGGTAAACGCCCTCGCCGTTCGACATATGTCCGAAGCAATCGTAGTCCCCGAACAGCGCGTCGAAGCGAGGCGTGATTTGGCGGAGCCATTGCTGCGCACGGAGGCTCCGTGCGGTGCGCCATTCAGCGTCCCAATAGGCCCCGTCATCGCGCTCAACGACCCAGACGGCGACGAGGCCGCCGTAGACCGAGACCCCGAAGTCGGCGAACGCATTGCGCCTGAGGATCCGGTCCTCGCGGCCACGCCAGCCATCGTGTGCTGCAAGCGACGGAAAGGCTGCAGCAGCGCGCTCGCTGAGGTCCGCGCGCAGCCACTCATATTCGAAGTCCCAGTCCCCTTCGTCATCGACCTCAAGCAGGGTGAACGCGACGATGGCGCCGCTGGGATAGCTGACCGATCGGCTCATGGTGTCCTCCGTCAGGCTGCGAGTGCGACGTCTTCGGGTTCATCGGCGACATCTGCGATCGTTCGCCCCCCGAGCTTCAGCAGCAGGCTGGAGGCTTCCTCGGCCTTGGCTGCAGCGGTGAGAATTGCGCGGTCGTCTTCGCGCAGGAGTTTCAGCCAATGCTCGATGTAACTCGCGTGACCGTCGAGATGTGTCACCGGCAGACCGAGTTCGGCCCCGAGCATCGCACTTGAGAGTTCGGCGACCAGTTCCTCGGCGGCATAGGCCGCCGTGCCGAAGCGGTTCTTGAGATCGCGCGCCAGGCGGCTGGAATGACCGGTCCAGTGCGACAGCTCGTGCGCGAGCGTCGCGTAGTAGTGGTCGAAGCCGGAGAACAGGCTGGCGGGCGGCATGGTCACACGGTCAGGGTTCGGTTCGTAGTAGGCCTCGCAGCCCTGATGGCGCAGATTGACGGGGATCGCGGCAAAGAAGGCATCGAGCTCAGCCTCGCGCCCTTCGGGCTCGACCAGATCGAGCGAGACGATTGGATGAAACCGCTCGGGCAAACCCTCGACCTGGTCGGCGTTGAACACCGGATAAGCCTTCAGAACTCGACGCGCCTCGTCGCTCTTCTCGCCGGTATCGGGCGCTTCGACCTCCTTGGTGTAGCTCTTGTAGAAAATGGCGATGGTCGACTTCTCACCCTTGCGGACCTGGGCGCCGAGGTTTTTGGCCTGGTTGTAGGTCATCCAGTAAGGCGAGGCGTAGCCGCACATGTCGGCGACCATCCACAGCCAGAATACGTTCATGCCGCGATAGGGAATGCCGCAAGCGCGCAAGGGCCGCGACACGGGCACGCCGCGCCAGGGCTGCACCCACGGCTTGGTCCCGGCTTCAAGCCGCGCGATGATCTCCTGGGTGATGCGGGTCGCGGGAGACAATCCGCCGGGCGAGGGTTTGCGATAGGCCATGAGGGCTCTCCTGATGTGGCCTGCCGGCAGGTTCGCCGGTCAGTTCCGCACAGCATCGAGCTCCCTCCGCTCTCTTCCCAAAAAGGAAGCGGCCCTTGGGCAAAGCCAAGGGACCGCTTCGGAGGGGCGAGTGGCCTGCCTGTCAGGAGGAGGTCAGGCAGCCAGCTCGCGGGGGGGCTGATTGTCGTCGTTGGCACCTTCGGCGCTCGCGACGGCTTCGCCGGCGGACTCGGGGATCTGCGCATCGTCCACTTCGACCTCGACGGGCGCCGCGCCAGCAAAGCGCATGACCTCGGGCACCCAAGCGAGCGCGCGTTCGCGGACCTCGACTTCGGTGATGTAGGTCCCACCGAAGACGCGCTCGGCGCTCATCGCGAGATCACCCTTCTTGACCGAGGCGAACCGGCTCGACAGGTCCGCACCACCAACCGCAGCCAGCGCGTCGAGGATCACCGCCTTCGACACTCGGTCGAAGTAGTTCGCCGCGGTCGGGCGCCACCAAGCGGCCATGTCGATGCCGATGAGCGTGGCCAGATGATCGTGGAAGTCGATCCTGCGCTCGCCGGCCATGTTGAGACTTGCTTCCAGAGTGCGGCCGACGACGTGACCGAGCCAAGCGGCACGGGCTTCATCGGAAAGCGCCCGGAACCGGTCGAACCGCTCCGACACGTCCGCGCCGCCACGCCAGTTCTCGTCGAGGCCCGACTTGAATTCGGCGAGCGAGGCGCTTGCTGCGGCATCCTTTGCCTCAAACCCGATGATCGGGCCGGCAGGTGTGCCGCCCCGCAGTGTCGTTGCCGAACGCGCCCGGTAGTCGAGCGTGTCGGCGTCGGCGAGCGTGAAGACCATCAGGTCGAGCGCGAGACCGGGATCGGACGCGACATGGAGCGCAAGGACGTCTCGGCGCTGCATCGCGAGTTCATCGACAAGGCGCTTCGACAGCGCCGCGCGGCGCTTGCCCTCCCCGGCTTCGCCCGACACGATTTCGACCGCGTCATCGTTTCCGCCGTCGACCTCTCGTTCGCCGTAGAACACCGGCTGGAGCACCGGCGTGCCATCGCGCGACAGTACGAGGATCATCCCTGCCTCAGATTTGAGCTCGGCCGCGATCACCGGCGGACGAGCGCGGATATCCTGACACTCACGTTCGATCGCCTCGATTGCCGCTTCGGCCGCGACCACGGCTTCCTCGGCACTGTCCTCATCTTCAAGGATCGCGGCATGTTCGTCATAGGAAGTGTCGAGTTCATCGAGCCGGGCGAGTTCGGCTTCGGTGAGTGGCGCAGGTTCGGCCGGAAGCCGTACTAGGCCCTCGACGAGGTCATGACTGGCGTAGGGATCGAGCGTCGGTTTGACCCACGCGAGGCCCTGCTCTTCGGCAAGGACCTTGGCCTGTTCCTCCATCTTCGCCGCGGCGAGGGTCTCCAGCAACGCGACATCGGCCCAGGCTTCGCTGTCCTCGTCATCGAACAGCTCGCGCTCGATCAGGCCACCGGCAGCGATATAGGCATCGCGTCCAACGAGCCGGGCACGGGGGTCGCTGCCACGGACCGTGCCCGAGAGCACCATGCGGCGGATCGAGTCCGGGTTGGGGGCATAGTAGCCGGTCGAGACTTGTTCGAAGACCCGGGCCTGGATCGCCTGGTCCGAAGTGGCGCCGTATGCCTTGGCGAGATCGAGCGTGATTTCGCCCGAAGCCAGCGCCTCGAACACGACCGGCGCGAGCTTGGCGAGTCGCAGGCGACCTTCGACGAAACGGACTGTCAGGCCGAACCGGCGCGCCACATCCTCGATCGAGGCGCCCGCCTCGATCAGCGATGCGAAGGCCTGGGCCTCGTCGGCCGGATTCATCGCCAGGCGATGGAAGTTCTCCGCGAGGCTGGTCTCGATGGCGCCTTCGGCGGTGTCTTCGAGCACGAGGCAGGTCACTTCGTGGTCCTTGGGCAGGACCTTGGCGTCCGCCAGCGCCAGCATCGCCTTACGGCGGCGCTCGCCGGCCTCGACCTCGAACTTGCCCTTGGCGCCCGGACGCACGATGAGATTCTGCAGCAGCCCGCGGGCAGCAATGCTGGCCTTAAGCTCGGCGTCGGCCGCCGGGTCGTTATGGCGGCGGACATTGCGCGGCGAGGGAACCAGCTTGTTCAGCGGGATCGTCTTGATCATGGCACATACTCCTGATTGCGAGCCCAGCGCATCGACCATCGACGCCCAACTGGCTCAATCAGGGCAAAGCCTCCTCCCCTCTGCTCAATTTAGCTGAAGGGCTCATTCTCGTCGCGACGGGTTCACGCTTGAGGACACCAAGCCAGGCCGCGCAGCAGTACGCTACATCCGCGCGCGGACGTCCAGAAAGACATCAAACTCGCCGGGTTCGGCATCAGGCTCCAGGCACGGTGTCAGAACGGCATCCGCATCAAAGATGATGCGGTGCTCGACGGGCGATGTGACTGGCCAAACGGCGACCACGGCCGAACGAATGCGGCCGTCCGAGTTCTCAAAGATGTCTTTGAAGTAGCTGGTCGCAGCATCTTGAGGCGAAGCGCAGCGGGAAACATGGGAGGGATCGGCCCCAACATTCTCGTCGAAAATGTTGGCGAAGAAGTCCACATGCGTTCCCACTATCGCGAGATTCCGCTTTCCCATCCGTAGCAACTCCATGCTGCGATCATCGGACCGCTACTCATCCGCCGGTAGATCGATCACACGAAAGACCGCGCCCGTCCCCGCGTCGCGCACCAGATCGACGCGCGTCCCATCCCAATGATAGTCGAGATGGCGCCCCTGAACGGGTTCTGATGCGCAGTCAGGGTAGAACAGTCCGACACATTCCCCTCCGGGATGCCGGATGCTCGGATAGACCATGCCATCGGCCCCACCCGCTTTAAGGGCTGCTGCAAGCCTCTGGGACGCCACATAGCTGTCGGGATCAAGGGCTGGATTGGCGGGCTCAGTTCCCCTCAGGTCGTGCAGATCGGCACTGACCGAAAGAACGATCTCCCGGAATTGAGAGGTCCAACCGGGCTCTTCGGTGGTACGGGCCATGAACCGGGCATGGTGATGGATGGTTTCGAAGAGAGCGGTTTCGAAGGCATTTCCGACATAGAGAACGCCATAGCTGCCATCGGTGAAGCGGCTTGGCCGATCCGTGCTGACATGGGTGAACGGCGCCATCAGATAAGACGCACCGTTTCCGCCTACCCGCCGGTCCGCTGGCACAAGGTCCAGATTGCCGATGGTCGCCATGATCCGGGGATTGGTCTTTTGCTCTGCCGAGATCAGCAGCGGCCAGTCGGCGGGGTCGGCGATGTCCTCGAACAGGTCGATCGGCGGAAAGGCGCTGCGGAGGATCCGGACAGCGCCTTTCCACTCAACATGGGAAATAGGGCCTTGCTCTTGATCCGTCACCAGCCACCGCGCTCGGCGTCGAGGTAGCGGCGCACGCGCATGATGTCGGTGAGTTCACCGCCGAGCATGACATCAAGTGCGCTCGATCCGGCGAAGGCGCTATTTTCTGCCTTGATCCAGGCATAACCGCGCTGGGCGTCCGAAAAGACAATCCGTAGCGCCTTGTGAATGCCCATCAGGTTGGAAAGGCGAGCCGCGCCATCACGCGAGACCCGGCCGGGCCCTTCAGCCTTCCAGCGCCGATAGGAGCGCACCGGCATATCAAGCAGCGTTGCCGCCTGTTCGTCGGTAAGTTCCCACTTGCCAAAGAGGTTGAGAACCGCCCTGAACATAGCGGCAGCTTCGTCCTGGGTAATCGGATCCGGACGAAACGCCGGAGCAGTAGTATCAACGGGTTGCAAAGCCAGCATGGCAAGTCTCCATATGGCACTATATATTCCATTGGTTGCCATTTGGCAATATGTTTCGCAGCTACTGGCCAAGCCGCGCGAGGATACCCGCAGCGCCTGTAGTCGGCGCGAACAACCGCGTCTGATAGCGGATGATCTCGGTAAAACAGCCTTGCGCCTTGTACCAGTCAAGCCGCGCCGCCGACCAGCCGGCAAGCTCGAGCCGCTGAGTCCCGTTGACCAGGCTGCGCTTGAGGGTGAGCGCCTCGCGGCCCTTGACCTGCATCGGCCGGCCACCGGTGAGCACAGCGTCGACGATCTGCTCGGCCGAGAAAGCATGTTCGTCCTCCAGACCCAGGGCCTGGCAGATTTCGGGAACGCAGTGGAGTGGCACTTCGCGACCCAGTAGCGAGCGCCCGTCGCGAGCGGAGATCCGACTGACCCGAACATAGTCGGAAGGGAGCTTGTCCCAGACCGGAAGCAGCATCCCAGTCGCGAGATGCAGTCGTTCGCGCTTGTGGCTCGCAGCGGCTTCACCGACCTCAGCTTGCCAGAGGCGGCGAAACTCGGCGAAATCGACTGGCTCCCAGTTGCTTTCCTCAAGCTGCTCGGCGGTTAGGTGGCCGTGCTTCAAGGGCCGGACCAGTTCGAAACGGGCAACCCGCGTGCCGTCGTCGGCAAGTAGGCTGCGTGCCGGAACCAACAGCCCGATCCGGCCCGAACGGGCATTGCGCAGCAACTGCTGGCGCTCGCCCGAGAGACCATAGAGCTCCTCAAGCCGTGCGAGGCCCAAGGGCTTCAGCGCGCGGGCTATCTCGAGTTCGAGGAGGTGCGTGGTCGCGCCCGAGAGCGCATCGGTGCGCAGCAGGATGTCGGTGAGCACCTCGAAATGCTCGACCGCGATGGTCTCGACCCCGACTTCGAGCGTGCCCGCCTGCCGCGCGGCATCGATCCGCGCTTCGACCAACCCGAGGAACTCGTCGAAGATGTCGTTTTGCAGAGCGATCGGCAGCGCGAGTATGCGGTTGAGCCAGCGCTGGATCGTCGGCAGGTCGTCGACCATCGATCCGTCGGGGCCTTCGATCCTGAGTCCGGTCAGTTCCTCAAACCGCGCGAGGCTCACGGCGTCGAGCTTTCCGATGAACAGCAAGCCGAACCAGCGGTGAAGCGCCTCCTTGGCATAGGAGCTTTCGAGATTGTCGGCGGGATCGAACAGGTTCTGCCCGCCGGTCTGGCGCTGACCGCGGGTTAGCGCGCCGAGGCTGTCGAGCCGTCGCGCTATGGTCGAGATAAACCGCCGCTCGCCGCGCACATCGGTGGTGACAGGACGGAACAGCGGCGCCGAGGCCTGGTTGGTGCGGTTGGTCCGCCCGAGTCCCTGGATGGCGGCATCGGCGCGCCAGCCCGGTTCAAGCAGGAAATGGACGCGGCGCGCCTGGTTCTTTGCCGCAAGGTCGGCATGATAGCTGCGGCCCGTACCGCCGGCGTCAGAGAAGACCAGAACCTTCTTCGAGCCGTCCATGAACGCCTGTGTCTCGGCAACATTGGCACGGGGGCTACGGGATTGAAGCTGCTGGCGCCCGTCGCGTCCGACGATCAGCCGACGGGTTCGCCCGGTGACCTCAGCTACCTGGTCGGCCCCGAACCGCTCGATGATCGCATCGAGCGCGGTGGCGATCGGCGGCAACGCGCAGAGTTGCTCGATCATTCGGTCGCGCGCGTCGAGCGCCGAGCGGCACAGCACCGGGGCGCCAACATCGTCGACCATCGGCTCGGAGCGCGGATTGCCGTTCTCGTCCTTGAATACGGCCATCAACCGCACCGGAAAGCTCTTGGTGAGGTAGTCGATCACGTATTCTTTGCAGTCCGCCATTATCTCGAGCGGAGCGGCAGGAGGCTCGGATTTGCGTCGCTTTGTCATGATTTCACTCCAGATAATTACAGGTTCTTCGACCTCAACAAGTCGAAGGAACCACGATGCCAAGAAGATCATTTTGTTCGTTTCGGCCTGTGCCGAGCAGGGTCGAAGATCCGCCCAGTCCCGACGCACTATTCACCGCATTCCTCTCCTCTCTGTCCGTGGACGAAGGAGCGGCCAGTGCGGTCCTGTACGGTGCAGCGGTCCGTCATTTCCTGCACTGGCTGGAGCTGAGAGGGATTATAGTCGGGGAGATCGACGATGCTGTTGCCCGCCGGTTTGAGAAGCATCGATGCCGATGCGCAGGCTACTGCGCGCAAGAACCTGACTACAAAGCCGATCTTGCAGCGCGCGTCCGGCGTTTCATTCGGTTTCTTGAAGATCAGGGTTACGTCGTTGTCGCTGACGGGATCGACGAACTGGGGCGCCATTTCGCCGATTATTCGGATATCATCGACGATCTCCAACTCGCTCTGGGAGTGTCGCAAAGTTACCGGTCGGAGGCCGAGCACTTTGCCGCGTGGCTCCGCATATCCAGGCGGCGCTGGGATGATGTCGATGACAAGATTATCGGTCAGTACGCGGTGCATGATTGTCGCTGTCCGGTCTGGCGCAAGCGAGGCAAGCTAGTCCCATCGGGGGCGAAGCGGCGGCGGCGATGTGCTCGGCATTTCGTCGAGTTTCTGCGCCACAAGGGTGCCATCCCTTCGATTCAGCCAGTGACCGATGCTGACCCGCATATGTCGGCATACCTCGCCTGGCTTCTACAGCACCGCGGCGCCAGCGAAGAGACGATCCGCCGCTACAAGGCCGAGATCGCTCGGCTCATGCCCATGTTGGGCGAGCCGGCACAATGGGATGCGGCCGCTCTCAGGCGCGCGTTCGAACGACGAAGCAAGGAGACGCCCGGTTCTGCGTCACTTCTCGTCACGATCATGAGGAGCTTCATTCGGTTTCTGATCGTTCAAGGCGACTGTCAGCCTGCGCTGTTGCACGCGATCCCCTCGGTCCAGCGATACCGTCTTTCAGCGCTGCCCCGCCACGTCGACCCGGCAACGATCGAGAATATCATTGCGGCTTGTCCTACAGGTCGTCCGGTAGAAGTCCGCGACAAGGCTATCATTCTCCTGCTCGCCAGGCTTGGCCTGCGTGCCAGTGATATCCGGGATTTGCGCCTCGACGACATCGACTGGCGCTCCGGTCATCTGACGGTGAAGGGCAAGACGCGGCGGCCAGACCGGCTGCCTTTGCCCCAAGACGTTGGCGACGCGATCCTGGATTACATTGTCGCGGCCCGCCCCAAGTCCGTCGATCAGCACGTGTTCTTGCGATCGCAAGCCCCGTTCCGTTCGTTCCGCTCGCCCGCCGAGATTGCTGGGATCGTCGCACGCACACGGGAGCGCGGCGGGATCGATGGAGTGCCGACCGGGTCGCACATATTCCGGCATTCGCTTGCCACCAACTTGCTGCGCGCGGGTGCAGGCCTGGAGTCCGTCGGAACCATCCTGCGCCACAGCACGCCCGAGACCACTGCCATCTACGCCAAGGTCGATCTGCCGATGCTCATGAAGATCGCGCAGCCCTGGCCAGGAGACCTGCCATGCTGAGCATCCACATTTCCAGATACGTAGCCCTTCACCGGAGCCTGGGGCGGAAGTTTGCCGAGCAGGAGCGATTTCTGCACCTCTACGCGGCTTTCGCCGAAGCATTCGGTGACCGATATACCAAGGTCGAGCGGATCTACGACTGGTGTCACACATCGACATCGCAATATGTGGCCAAGACCCGGTTCAACACCATTCGCAACTTCAGCCTGTTCGCTCAGGCCGAGGATTTGCAACACGAAGTGCCACCTGCAGGCGTATTCGGCCGGGGCAAGAGACCGCGGCCAACGCCAACGATAATTGAAGCCCATCAGGTTCAAGCGATCATGGCGGCGGCGCTGGACTTGCCGCCACGGGGCACCATCAGCCCATTCACGTACCACTACCTGTTTGGATTACTGGCGGCGACAGGGCTCCGGATATCCGAGGCGCTGGCTCTGCAGTGCACCGATCTGGTCGAGGATGGCCTGATCATCCGCAATGGCAAGTTTGGCAAGCAGCGGCTCATTGCCTTGCAGCCGTCGACCCGGCAGGCGCTTGAAGCCTATCTTGCCACCCGGGCAAGGCTCGGCGCCACCGGCAGCGACCTCTTCGTCACGATCCGGGGACGAGCACCCCACAAGGTGCGCGCCCATGTCGTGTTCGTGAGGTTGGCACGGCAGCTCGGATATCGTGGACCAACCGGAACAGCCGGCATGCGGCTTCACGATTTGCGGCATACTTTCGCCGTTCGCTCGCTGGAATCGTGTTCGCCGGACAGGGAAGCCGTCGCGCATCACATGGCGGGGCTCAGCGTCTATCTGGGGCACGCTTCGATCGCCAACACCTATTGGTATCTTCAAGCCACTCCGGTGCTGCTGCGCGACATTGCTGTCACGAGCGAACAACTATTTCTGGGAGAAGCGGCATGACGGCCCTTGCTCCCCATCTCTCGGCATATCTGCGCGAACATCTTCCGCGGGAGCGCGCAGTTAGCCCGCACACGGTGAAGACCTATGCCAACTGCTTCGTTCTGCTGGTAAAGTTCGCCGCCGATCGATTGAAGCGTCGCCCGACGGATCTCGAGATCGAAGATTTCGGCACAGACATGATCATGGCCTTCCTGGACCATGTCGAGAACGGACGTGGCAGTTGCGTGCGCACGCGCAATGGCAGACTCGCCGCGATCCGATCCTTCTTTCGGTACATCGAGTATCGGCTTCCAGCCTGTCTGGACCAGGCCCTTCGCGTTCGAGCCATTCCGACCAAGAAGACCGACAAGGTGCTGATCGACTACCTCGATCGGGCCGAGATCAAGGCATTGCTCGATGCTCCTGATCCCCGGACACGCCTCGGCGCCCGTGACCGAGCGATGCTGCATCTGACCTATGCCTGCGGACTCAGGGTGTCGGAGCTGGTGTCGCTGCAACTGCGCGATTTCCCGGACCGCTCGCTGTCCACCGTGCACATCATGGGCAAGGGGCGCCGGGAACGGGTCTTGCCGCTATGGAAGGAGACCCAGCTCGCATTGCGTGCCTGGCTGGCGATCCGCCCGCAAGTGCAGGCAACCGAGATATTCCTCAATGCGAACGGGCAGCCATTGACCCGCGATGGCTTCGCATTCCGCTTGGCCGAACACGTCAGAACTGCCGCGGCAAAGCAGCCGTCGATTCATCGCAAGCGGGTTACGCCCCACGTGCTGCGTCATTCCTGCGCAATGCACACGCTCGCGGCGACCGGGGACATCCGCAAGGTAGCGTTGTGGCTGGGCCATGCCAGCATTCAAAGCACCGAGACCTACCTGCGGGCCGATCCCGAGGAGAAGCTGCAGATCCTCGCTGCCCACGGGGCCCCTGCCATCAAACCCGGGCGCTTCAAACCGCCAAGCGATGCCTTGATCTCTATGCTCACCGACCTTCGGAGGCGGGCCTAACTCGTCACCGGACATTCCCCCCAACATTCATATTATCTGGAGTTAAATCATGACGAAGCGACGCAAATCCGAGCCTCCTGCCGCTCCGCTCGAGATAATGGCGGACTGCAAAGAATATGTGTAATGCGGACCTCAGCATTAGATCGCTTCGCGGGGAGAAAGGTCGATCTCAAGCGCCTCACGTTCGGCATCGGTAAGGTCGGCGAGGCGGCGATCGAGCATGGCTTCCGCAGTCGAGACGAGCTGCACCACCACGGCATTGCCTTCGGCAAGTGTCGTATCGATTGCCGGTAGCAGGCTCGGCAACTTCATCGAGAGCAGCAATTGCGCAAAGAACCGCTGCTTGGTGCCCTCGAAGATCGAGAGCGCCGCCGCCTTGGCCCCGGAGTTCAGGGTATCTCCGCTGTCGGCATCGACAATCCGGGTCGCCGCCAGAGCATCGCGCAGGTTGGCATGGATGATCGCTTATCGCGAGGAAGCGGTAATGCGGAGGAGCGCGGCGTAACCGGCGAATTCCCATGATAGTGTGCGCAGTTGCTGCGCATTATAT
>NZ_JAINEZ010000041.1:0-45036 GCF_019873065.1 Sphingobium sp. PNB | reverse complement strand
AGGGGCCATGGTCGCGCTCTGCCTCCTGTCCCGCCCCGCCGCCGCCCAGGCTCCCCCCGGCCATGGATCGCCGCCGGCCGCCCGGGAAGACGGCGACGGGCCCTCGCTGATGCTGGTCCGGCTTCTGGTCAACGGCCAGGCGCAGGAGGGCGAGATACTGGCCGGGCGGCGCGGCGATGCCTGGTTCCTGAAGGCCGCGGACCTCGAACGCTGGAAGATCCGCCCCGATGCCCCGCCCGTGACGATCGACGGAGAGGCGCTGGTCCCCCTCCCCTCCTTCATCACGCCCTCCTTCGATGCGGCCAGCCAGCAGCTTGACCTGACCGTACCCGCCGAACGGTTCGCGGTGCAGCGGCTTTCCGGATCGGCCGGCAGGCTGCTGCCCACAGCCGGCACCTTCGCCGCCTTCCTCAATTACGACCTGTCGGTCTCCTATCAGGACGAACTGGCCTCCTCCGCCTTCCTGGAAGCCGGCCTGTCGGACGATTGGGGCCTGTTCGCCAACAGCATGACGGTCGGGCAGAGCAGCGGCATCGGCAACGGCGTCGTGCGGCTCGACAGCTATTTCATCCGCGACGATCCCCAGGATCTCCGCCGACTGATCCTGGGCGATACCGTCACGACCAGCCCCGACTGGGGTCGCCAGATACGCTATGGCGGCGTTCGCTACGGCACGGAATTCGGACTCAGTCCCACCCTCATCACCTTTCCCACCCCCGCCTTTCTCGGCCGCACCGCCGTGCCCTCCAATGTCGAACTGCTCGTGAACAATGCCGTGCGCTTCCAGTCGGACGTCGATCAGGGGCCCTTCTCCATCGATCAGGTGCCTCTGGTAACAGGCGCGGGCGAGGTGACGCTGGTCGTGCGCGACGCCACGGGCGTCGAACGGCGCGTGCGCACGCCCTATTATGTCAGCCCCCGGCTGCTCAGCGCCGGGCTGTCCGCCTGGTCGTTCGAAGCCGGGGCGGAACGGCGCGACTATGGCATTGCCAGCTTCAGCTACGGCACCGCCTTCGCCGCGGGCAGCTACAGGCGCGGCCTGACGGACTGGCTGACCGTGGATGCCCGGGCGGAGGCGAGCGGCAACGTGCAAATGCTGGGCGGCGGCCTGTCGTTGGTCTGGCCGCTGCTCGGGGAATTCAGCCTCGCTTTGGCGGGATCGCGCGGGAGGGAGGGGAGCGGCGGCCTCTATCGCGCCTCCTTCGCCCGCATCACGCCGCGCTGGAACATCGCGCTCAGCTATCAGCGCGCGTCGGATCGCTTCGACCAGATCGGCATAGACCGCCCGGCGGACCGCATCGCGCGGCAGTTCCAGGCGTCGGCAGGGGCGTCGCTCGGCGATCTGGGCAGCATGGTCGTGACCTGGACCGACCTTGAATATGGCGACGGCAACCGGGCGAGGATCGGATCGGCCAATTACAGCGTCGGCATCGGCAGCCGCGCCTATATGAGCCTGTTCGCCATCCGCAGCGACATGGCGGGACGGGAACCGGAGGCGGTCGTCGGCCTTGGCCTCACCATTCCGCTGGGCCCGCGGACCAGCGTCTATGCGCAGGGCGACAATCGCAACCGCCTGGCGGAAATCCGGCGGACGGCGCCGCTTTCGGGCGGCTGGGGCTATCGCCTGGCGGGCAGCGAGGGCGAAAACGACCGGCAGCAGGCGGAAATGAACTGGCGCGGCTCCACGGGCGAGCTGAGCCTGGAGGCGGCCCGCTTCCGGGGCAAGACGGGCGTGAGGCTGCTCGCGAGCGGCGGGGTCATGTTCGCGGCCGGCGGCATCCATGCCTCCCGGCGGATCGAAAATGGCTTTGGCGTGGTCGAGGTGCCGGGGCAGGGCAATGTGCGCATCTATCAGGAAAACCGCCCCGTCGCGCGCACCGACCGGCGGGGCATCGTCATCGTTCCGGACCTGCGCCCCTATGAGGCGAACCGGATTTCGCTGGCGCCGTCCGACCTGCCGCTGGACGTGCGGCTGCCCGACGACACGATGATCGTCGTTCCGCGGATCAGGGGCGCGGCCCATGCCCGCTTCCCGGTCGAGCAGGACCGGCCGGGCACGGTGGTCGTCGCCACCGCCAACGGCAAGCCGGTCGCAGCCGGCGCGAACGTGCGCACCGACGACGGCGAGACGCTGTTCGTCGGCTTCGGCGGAGAAATTTTCGTGCGCAATCTCCGCGAAGGGATGGTGCTGGAGATCGACACGGGCGGCGGCGTCTGCAAGGCGACCGTGACAGGCATCGCGCCGCGCGACACGCTGCCCCGCATCGGCCCCGTCGCCTGCGCGTTCCGGCGGGAGCCGGCGCCATGAGGCGGCGCGCTCAGGCCCTGACGGCCCTGCCGCTGCTGACGGCCATCCTGTTCCTGATGCAGCCAAGCCCTGCCCAGGCCGCCTGCAACGGTCTGGCCGGCTGCTCCTGCACGGTCACGGCCACCGGCATCAGCTTCGGCAACTATAATCCGCTCTCGCCCACCGCGACCGACGCGACGGGTACGATCAACGTCCATTGCGATCTTCTGGTGGCGCTGGCCGGCTCCTACACGATCGACATCAGCGCCGGCAGTTCCGGCAGCTTCGCGCCACGCACGCTGCGAAGGGGCGCCGCTGCCCTCAACTACAACCTCTACACCAACGCCGCACGCACGCAGATATGGGGCAACGGCACCGGCGGATCGGTCAACGTCACGCGCACCGTCCTGGCATTGCTGGTATTCAACGACAGCGTCACCGTCTACGGCCGCATCCCGGCGGGACAGAATGTGGCGGCCGGCGCCGGCTATCTCGACACGCTGACGGTGACCGTCACCTATTAGGGCAGCGTATACGGGCCGGCGTCAAGCTGAGCATGGTGGGCGCCTTCTCCCGCCCAACGCCTTTGTCGGAGATCGACGAAGCGTGATGCACGTCACGCGCAAGATGGGAAGAGGCGCTTATTGTTCCGCCCGCGACCCGAGGAACTCAGGCTTGCCTGATTTCCAACTCAGGGCCCGGCAGCCTTCGCGCTGCTGGGCCTTTTTTTGAGAGCCATCAGCCGGTAGGTTCGACCGCGCTGGCCCACATGGTTTTTGGGGGAAGAGCTTGCTTGAGACGGAACGGCTGGCCGTTATCAGAAGCGTGTTTTCATGTGGGCAGGCAGGTGCCGAGGCTCTGGCGTCCGCCGTTCGCGACATGGTTTTTCCGCACAAGGCCGTCGTCGCGCATCAGGGCGACCTGGCCGATCATTGCTGGGTGGTCGTGGAGGGCGCCGCCCAGGCCCAGATCAACTCGGCCGATGGCCAGTTGACCTTGCTCGCTTCCCACGGGCCGGGCGAAATCTTCGGCAGCTATCCCGAACCGGCGGCGCTGCGCAGCGACATCGTCGCGCAGGGTTCGCTCCATCTCCTCTGCATCGAAACCTCGGCATTGGTGGACCTGGCGCGGCACAGCGCGGATATCGCCCATGGCCTCAGCCTGCTGTTCGCGCGGCAGTTGGACGTGATGCTGGACCGCATGGCCGCCAGAACCACTTTGACGGCGAATGGCCGGGTCTATGCCGAACTGCTGCGCCTTGCGGGCGCCTCCAACCGCATCGAGCCGCCGCCCGTGCTGTCCGCGCTGGCGCTGTCGGTGCATACCACGCGGGAGACGACATCCCGGGCCATTGCGCATCTGCTGCGGCGGGGCATCGTCAGCCGGACAGACGAGGCGCTGGAGATACTGGCGCCGCGCCTGCTCGCCGAATTGATAGCGTGAAGCCTGCCCGGACCACGCCATGCGGAGATCGGGCCTGCAAGCGCCGATTCTCCTCCCGGTCGCGGAAGCCGGATCCTCGCACATCCTGAGCGACGTCCGATGAACCGGAACCGCTCACATCCGTTCGCCCTCAGCTTGTCGAAGGACTCAGCGCGGACCAGAAAGAGGTGATTCCCCCAGGCTCAGGGAAACAGGCCATAAAGCGCCAGGTCGCCCGACGCCGTCCTGATGTCGCCCATCGGCTGCACATTCGCCTCCGGCGCATGCAGGGCAAGGGCAAGGGCGGCCGACTCACTCAACGCCACCGCCCCCTCCAGGTCCGCGGCGGCGATCATGAGCGCACGATCCCAGCGTCCGTCCTGCGTGTCGGCCAGGGCGCGGTAATCCAGCGCCAGCCGGGCCTCGGGATGATCGCCGCGCAAAGCAGCGGCCCTGTGGGCCGCGTCGGCAAGGGAAGACAGGCCATAGGCATGCTGCCCCTCCTGCCCGATCAAGAGCGTCGCATCCCCGCCGAAGTGGAAGGGCAGGGATTCCGGAACGGCGATCAGCGCCACGACTTCCGCCTCCGGCGACAGGGCGACCTGAGCGGCGTTGCTCCGTTCCAGCGCCAGCCGATCCAGCCGAAGCCCCAGCGCTTCCCAGCCTGCCATGTCGCCTCCCCCCTCCTCGCCCCGCCCGACGATCTGCAAGGCGCGGGCGGAGGATTGCAGGCGCTTGGCCTCGCACAGGGCCAGCCCCATGGCGGCCTGCCTCGACACCTCGACGGATGCATTGCTGAGCGGTTGCCAGTCGTCCATTTCCCTGACCGACACCGCCCTTCCCATCAACGCATCGAACCGATCGGCCCATGCCGGACCGAAAGGATCGACCGACGCCGCCCGGAACAGTTCGGCCGGACAGGGCAGAACGACATGCAGCTGGCGGCCCGCCTCAATGGCCGCCTCCGCCACCAATATGTCCGCCCCGGCGGCCAGCGCCCCGATCACCATGGAAGGGGCCAATGCATCCACCGCCCCGGCAATCGTGCGGGCCGCCTGGGCGTCATCGGCTGCAAGGCCCAATATTCCTTCGAAATAGAGCGGCGAAGCCGGACGGTGACGGTCCAGCCAGTCCGCCGGCCGCCCCGCCTCCGCCAGGATCATCGCGAACTGTCGCAGCGTGGAGGCATGGTCTTCCCACGCTTCGGGCTGATGCCCGATGGCCTGCCGCAGCATCCGTTCGGCATCCTGGGTCCGGCCCAGCAGCAGCAGCGCCTCGGCCCGCGTCGCATCGATCCAATAGGGCGTCTCGGCGGCGCGCAGCGGATCGTCGAGCAGCGTCATCACGGCATTGGCCAGCGCCACCGCCGCCTCGTGCCGCCCTGCCACATAGGCCAGCGTCGCCGCGTTGATCAACGGATAGGTCGCATGCGAAAGGGCGGAAGCACGCTCATAGGCGGTGATGGCCCGGTTCAGCAATTCTTCCCGCGCCGCGCCGCTCTCCCCCGCCGCGCGGTCCTTCAGCAGGCGTCCGTAAACCGTCAGCACATCCGGGTCGTCCGATTGCGGCGACAGGCCGGCGGCATGGAATGTGGTCCAGGCCTGTTCCAGCGCGCCCGCCCGGGCCAATCGCGTGATGCTGTTAAGCTGCGGCCTGATCATTTCCCGCCTTGTCCCACAAGCGCCCGTCCGCCGCCACCGGATTCGCGCGATCCTATTTCCGCGGTCCCTTGCTGACGCCGTCGGGATCGATCGCCAGGACAACCCCCGAATCGCCGCCATGTTCATAACGGCCGCGAATATAGAGATTGAAGATGAAGCCCTGCTCCTCCCCTTCCTTCAACGGTTCGCCGGTATAGCCGTTGCACATGTAGTTGCGGCAGCGCAGCGCCGGATAGCCGCCGATGTCGGTCATCTCCAGGTCGTAGAAGCTGCGGTTGGGCGCCACCGGCGCGGGCGGCGGGGGCAGCGAACTGTTTTCCTTCTTCTCCACGAACCAGATCGGATCGGTGTCCTTTCCGTCATGGAAGCTGTAGCCGGGCGCATCCAATATGATGGTGAAGAAGCACATATATTCGACGAAGGCGATGTTCTCGAACCCATAGCCCCTGAATTCGGGATATTGCGCGGGGTCGCGGGACTGCGCCATCTTCAGCAGGCGCGCCTCCGTGGCCTGCAGTCCGCGTTCGCAGATCGGCGCGAACCAGCGGCTGACATTCCACGCGCCTTCCCGCACGCGAATGGAGAGCAGGGTGACATGATCGATCTTGTCGCCGGGGCCGATGGTCCTGACACTGTTCCCGTAAGGCAGCATTCACTCCCCCTTTGCCGAAGCCCTGTCATTCGACTGTGCTATAGCATCCAGACGTCGGATCGACGTAGCCCGAAATGCCGGGTCCGCCGCGGCCGTCGGACTTGCATCATGCATGATCCGACGGGCCTGGTCGACCAGTCGGTGGACCTCCGCGCCCTGGTGGCGCGCCCTCGCCACCTCGGCTGCATCCATCAGCAGCCGCAAATGCTGCTCGAACCAGTTCTGGTTCTCCGGATCGCGCTGGCGCAGCGCCGAAGACTGGCTCCGCGCATCGCGCAGCAGCCTGACCGCCTTGGCCGTCTCACCGGTCTCGAACGCGATCCGTGCAAGCGAACGGGTCGCCACCAGAGTGTCATAGGCGATGTCGCCATTTTGCGGATCTTCCCGCCGCAAGGGTTCGAGCAGCCTCAGTTGCTCCAGCCGATGCTGCTCCGACGCCCGGAAGTCGCGGCGGTCGAAATGCACGTCGGCCAGCCGCGCATGGCGTTCGGCCACCTCCATGCGAATGTTGAACGATCCGGGATCGGCCTGCTGCGCCCGCTGGAACCAGTAGAGCGACTTCGCATAATTCCGGATCGCATCGTCATGGTCGTTCTTCGATTCCCATTGGACCGAAGCGATGTTGCTGAGCGCATAGCCCATTTCCGTGAAGCTGCGCGCCGCCTGGGGCTGATACCGGAAAAGCTCGCGGGCCCAATGCAGATAGGCCCGATAATGCCTGAGCGCGGCGTCGGCCTGCCCGGATAGCTGATCGACCTGCCCGATCCAGAATTCGCTCTGCGCATGAACGAAAATCCATTCGGGGCGCTTGGGATCGTCGTCCAGCAGAGCGGTGGTGGTGCGATGCGCTTCCTCGAATTTGCGCCGCGCCGCCGGCAGGCTGCCGCGCGCAATATCGTCCTCCCCCATCGCCTGAAGGATGCGCGCCCGCCTTTCCAGGCTGTCGTCCGGCAAATCGTCGAGGTCGCCCTGGTCCCGATAATAGTTCATCGCCCGGTCGTTGACGACGGTCAGGGCATCCAGGCGACCGACGCTGCGCAGACGTTCCCGCAAATCGGTCAGCATGAATTCGATGATCCCTTCTGCTTCGGCGCGTTGCCGCTCCGCTTCCCGCTGCGCTTGCAAAGCCGCAATCGACAGCGCGAGAAAAGCTAGCATGACCAGCAGCAGGGCCAGCGTGACAGCCGTCACGCGCCGGACGCGCCGCTGCGCATCGCGCTGCACCAGCCGGTCCAGGCCGATCCCGGCCAGCCCGGCAATGATCTTCAGGGTGCCCAGCCGAACGCCGTCGCCCTCCCGCCGAAGGTCGGCGGCAAGCGGTTCGCCACCGTCCTGCAGCGCGGGCGGAAAGGCCTCTTCCGGTTCGCCTTCGATGATCGCCGCCAGGATCGGCCGGTCGGGATGGAGGACGCGGAACAGGCGGATTTCCTTGTCCACCCAGGGCGAAGCCGCCGCATGGGGCGAACACAGGACCACCAAAGCCGCCGATCGGGAAAGCGCCTGCTTCACCGCCTCTGACAGGTCGGCCGCGGCAGGCAGTTCGTCGCGGTCGCGGAAGATCGGGCCAAGCCGCCGCCCGCCGTCGGATCGCATGGCGCCCTTGGGCAGCCGATAGGATTCCAGCCGCCGTTGCAGCCCGCGCGCGGCCCGAACGTCCCTGTGATTATAGCTCAGGAAAGCGGTGTAGGCCGCCTTCGTACTGTCTGCCCGCATCTCCACAAATCGCGCCGTCGCCCCTTCCTACGCCGGAGGTGGACTGCTTATCGCGATGTTCCACCGAAAAATCGACCGCTTTGCCGAATCGCCCGCTGCCGCAACGGCCGAATGGAGCCGCATCCCGGGCGCGACTCGCCGCGAGGGCCATGCGCGGACGCCGGAGCATATCCGATAAACCGTTCATAATGGACGATGATCATCTTGCCATCGGCACGGGAAAGGGAAACAAGGATAGGGACCGGCCAGAAGCAAAGCCTCGGGTCGCAGCCGGTTCATTGCGATGACATCGTCTGGCGCCGTTGCGATGCCGGCCTTGCGCCGCCTGCCCCCGTCATGAAGACCATCCACGGAAAAGCAGAAGGGCCGGCATCGCCGCCAGCCCTTCCCTTGCCGATGCCGCAGGCGATCAGCCTACGAAGGCGCGCTCGATCACATAGGCGCCGGGCGCGGCGTTGGAGCCTTCGGCAAAGCCCTGTTCCTCGAAATAGGCGCCGAACTGCTTGATCATCTCCATGCTGCCGCACATCATGATCCGGTCGGTCTCGGGATTGAACTTCGGCTCGCCTGCAATCCCTTCGAACAGCGCGCCCGTTTCCACCAGCGTGTCGATGCGGACATTGTTGCGGAAGGGTTCGCGCGTCACGGTCGGCACATAATGGAACTGGCTGGCCGCCTGCTCGGCCACCAGCGGATCTTCCGCCAGCTTGCCCGACAGCTCGTCATGGAAGGCAAGGTCGCTCACCCGGCGGACCGAATGCACCACCACGACCTGCTCGTAAAATTCATAGACGTCCGGATCGCGCGCCAGGCTGAGGAAGGGCGCCAGACCCGTGCCGGTCGACAGCATGAACAGCCGCTTGCCCGGCAGCAGCGCGTCCGTGACGAGCGTGCCGGTCGGCTTGCGCCCCAGATAGATCTGGTCGCCGGGCTGGATCAGTTGCAGTTTGGACGTCAGCGGCCCGTCCTGCACCTTGATCGACAGAAACTCCAGTTCCTCGTCCCAGGCGGGGCTGGCGACCGAATAGGCGCGCAGCAGCGGCTTGCCATTGTCGCCCTGCAAACCGATCATCACGAACTCGCCCGACCGGAAGCGGAAGCTGGCCGGCCGCGTGATGCGGAAACTGAACAGATGTTCGTTCCAATGCCGCACCGACAGCACGGTTTCCACTGAAAGCGCGCCGGTCGGTTCCAGCACCGGCTTTTCGATCGTCACGTCGTTCAAAACCTTTTCCCCTGCCAAATCCAGGGCGACTGTCGCGGTAAGAGCGTCAGTTGCGTGGGCTTCGCAATAAGCTATGCAGCGCGAATGCCCCTTAGGACGTTCCAAGGCAAGGCGAAAAAAACTTGTCCGTGCGAAAGCTGGCGATCATCCGCTCCGGATCAGGACCGCGGGCAAAGCGGCGGCACCGCGCGACGCGCCGGCACGCAGCAGGGAAGATTGCGCGTCTCCGGCGCATTCAGGGCACGGTAGCTGGGCACGCAGGCCCCGTCCTGCATCCATTCACCGGACAGAAATTGGCTCTGCGCCTGCGCGTTGCTGCTCAATATCGCTGCAATGGCGGCGCTGCCGCGCAGCATATCCCCCATCATCATGATTTTCCCCTGCTCCCGGAGCGCCGACACGCCCGTCCCGCAGCAAGCTCATAATCGCTTATCTATCCAAAAGCATACCCAATCCGGGGTATCCCGGCCATTTCCGCAAAATCCGTCATCCCAGCGTGTGCCGGGACGGCGGATCAGCCGAAAAGACCTTTGGCCAGCCCGCCCAGTTCGTTGAGCGGATTGCCGTCGCCATCCCGGTCGAACAGGCCTCCGATCTTCGACAATATGGCTTCCGGGCCGCCGAAATGGGCGAACAGCTCCTGCAACTTGTCCGCCGACACGCCATGTTCGGCGGCCGTGGTCGCCAGCGCGGCGACATCGGTCTCGCCCGAAGCGATCTTGCCGCCGATTTCGCTCATCAAGGCCTGCATCTGGTCGGGCTGAAGGCCGATCTTCGCGGCAACCGCCTCCAGGCTACCCATATTGCCCAGCAAATCGTCGAACAGTGCCATAGCTCATATCCCGCTGAAGTTTGATGCAGGATAGCATTCCGTCCCGCCGACGGGAAGCGAAAGAGGCCGGAAGATCGCTCCCGGCCACTGTCGTTACGAAATGCGGGCCTGTCAGGCCGCCGTCAGCGCCGCGTCGCGCACCGACGCATCGACATGATCCTCGAACTGGGCGAAATTGTCGACGAACTGCTTGACCAGCTTGCCGGCGGTTTCGTCATAGGCCGCCTTGTCGGGCCAGGTCGCGCGCGGATCGAGTATGGTCGAATCCACGCCCGGAACCGCAACCGGCACCTGGAAGCCGAAATTGGGATCGGTGCGGAATTCGGCGTTGTTGAGGCTGCCGTCGAGCGCCGCGTTCAGCAGGGCCCGCGTCACCTTGATCGGCATGCGCTTGCCGACGCCATATTTGCCCCCGGTCCAGCCGGTGTTGACCAGCCAGCAGGTCACGCCGCCCTTGTTGATCCGTTCCTTCAGCAGGTTGCCGTAAACGGAAGGGTGACGCGGCATGAACGGCGCGCCGAAGCAGGTGGAGAAGGTCGCGGACGGCTCCGTCACGCCGATCTCCGTCCCGGCGACGCGCGCGGTATAGCCCGAAAGGAAATGATACATGGCCTGGTCCGGCGTCAGCCGCGCGATCGGCGGCAAAACCCCGTAAGCATCGGCGGTCAGGAAGATGATGTTCTTCGGCACCGGCCCCAGATTCTTCTCCGACGCATTCGGGATGAAGTCGATCGGGTAGGAACCCCGGCTATTCTCGGCCAGGCTGTTGTCGTCCAGGTCGATCTCGCGGGTTTCCTCGTCGATGACGACATTTTCCAGCACCGTGCCGAACCGCTTGGTGGTGGCGAAGATCTCCGGCTCGGCCTCGGCCGACAGGTTGATCATCTTGGCGTAGCAGCCGCCCTCGAAATTGAAGACGGCGGTGTCCGACCAGCCATGCTCGTCATCCCCGATCAGCGTGCGGCTGGCATCGGCCGACAGGGTGGTCTTGCCCGTGCCCGACAGGCCGAAGAAGACCGCCGTGTCGCCGTTCGGGCCGATATTGGCCGAACAGTGCATCGGCATCACGCCCCGCGTCGGCAGCAGATAGTTGAGGATGCCGAAGACCGACTTCTTCATCTCGCCGGCATAGCGCGTGCCGCCGATCAGGATCAGCTTCTCGGTGAAGTTGACCGCGATCACCGTCTCGCTGCGGGTGCCGTGACGGGCCGGATCGGCCTGGAAGGTGGGCAGGTCGATGATCGTATATTCAGGCGCGAAATCCGCCAGCTCCTCCGCGCCCGGACGGACCAGCAGCGTGCGGATGAAGAGGTTATGCCAGGCGAATTCGTTGATGATCCGCACGTTGACGCGATGCTCAGGCTGCGATCCGCCGAACAGATCGGCAATGTACAGCTTGTCCTTCTGCCCCAGGGCGGCGAAGAAATCGGCCTTCAGCGCGGCGAAATGGTCCGGCGTCATGGGCACGTTGGTCTTGCCCCACCAGACGGTGGATTCGGTTTCCGCGTCCCTGACGATGAACTTGTCGCTTGCCGACCGCCCGGTATGCTTGCCGGTCTTGACCACCAGCGGGCCGTCCTTGGCCAATATGCCCTCGCCATTGGCAAGCGCGGCTTCGACCAGCGGCGCGGTGCCCAGATTCCAATATTGATCGGCGCTGGTGGAAATGCCCTGCCGATCGAGGGTGAAAGAGGATTTGGCCTGCACGCCTTTACTCCTGAATATCATTATGTCCGGCCGCCATCTTATCATGTTCACGGCCGGTCCGCCTCTCAACGCCGCGATCTTCGCCGCTTGGCGCCATCTGCTGCAGACCTAGCGGGCATAAGCCTTTGCAGAAGATGCGTCAAACCCCGGGAAACCCCGCATCCCCGGCATTTATCCCGAATTCCCATGGCTACACCGCATAACCCGCCCGCCCGGCCTTCCTTGCAGGGGAAGCCGCCTTCGTCTAACGCAGGGGCATTCCCATTGCCGACGATTTTCGGGGCGCAGCATGACCGCAACCATCGCTCTGGTGGACGATGACAAGAATATCCTGACCTCCGTCTCCATCGCGTTGCAGACGGAAGGGTTCCTGACGCGCCTCTATTCGGACCCGGAGGCGGCGCTGAAGGCGCTGATAGAAAATCCCGCCGACCTGGCCGTGTTCGACATCAAGATGCCGCGCATGGACGGGTTGGAACTGCTGCGGCGGCTGCGGGAAAAGAGCCATATGCCGGTCATCTTCCTGACGTCCAAGGCCGACGAACTGGACGAGGCGCTGGGCCTCGCCATGGGCGCGGACGATTATATCAGCAAGCCTTTCTCCCAGCGGCTGCTGATCGCGCGCATCCGCGCGATCCTGCGCCGGGCGGAGGCGAGCAAGGTGGATGCCGCGCCCGACGAGCCGGTGGCCGAACCGATCGTGCGCGGCCGGCTGGAAATGGACCCTGCCCGCCACCGGGTCAAATGGATGGGCCGGGACGTGACGCTGACCGTGACCGAATTCCTGATCCTGGAAACGCTCGCCGCGCGCCCCGGCGTGGTCAAGAACCGCAACCAGCTGATGGATGCCGCCTATCAGGACGACGTCTATGTCGACGACCGCACCATCGACAGCCACATCAAGCGCCTTCGCCGCAAGTTCCGCGAAGTCGACCCCGAATTCAACGCAATCGACACCCTCTATGGCGCCGGCTATCGTTTCTCCGAAGAAGCATGACGCGGGCGCAAGGTGGAGCTGGTCCGGCCGGATCAGCCTGACCCCGCGCATCCTGGCGGTCAATGTGTTCGCGCTGGCGCTGCTGGCGGGCGGCTTCTTCTATCTGGACAGCTACCGCACGCGCATCGTCGACGACCGGCTGGAGCAGTCGGCGCGCGAATTGAAGCTGCTGGCCATTGGCCTTGAAAATGCGCCGGCTGACCGGCAGGACGCGCTGATCGCCGCCTATGCGCGGCAGACCGGCGACCGCGTGCGCCGCTATGACGCGCAGGGACGGCTGATCGCCGACAGCTTCGCCATGAACGCGCCGCGCTATCGCCTGCGCCTGCCCGCCGAGGAGGAATGGCAGCGCCATGTCGCCCGCTTCCTCGACAAGGTGATAGACCGCATCGTGTCCGCCGACCGCCCGCCCAATTTCGAGGAGCCGGCGGTCGACCGGGCACAGGCATGGCCCGAAATGGTGGTGGCGCGCAAAAGCGGCCGCACCCAGGCGGTGAACCGCTATGCCCCCGACCGCACCTTCATGATCTCCGCGGCGGTCAATGTGAAGGACGGCACCGGCCTGCTGGCGACGGAAAACGCCCGCGACATCACGCGCACCGTCCGCGCGGAGCGTTTCCGCCTGGGCATGGTGCTGGCGGCGGCGGTGCTGGCTTCCGTCCTGCTCTCCCTGTTCCTGGCCCGGACCATCGTGCAGCCGCTGCAACGCCTCGCCCGCGCGGCGGTGCGCGTGCGGCTGGGACGGGCGCGCGAAGTCACGGTGCCGCGCCTGCCCGACCGGCGGGACGAGATCGGCATGCTGGCCCGCGCCCTGTCCGACATGAGCCATGCGCTGCGCCAGCGGATCGACGCCACCGACGCCTTCGCCGCCGATGTCAGCCATGAGCTGAAGAACCCCATCGCCTCCCTGCGTTCAGCCCTGGACGCGCTGGACCGGGTGGACAAGCCGGAACTGCGCGCCCAGCTGATGGCGATCGCGCAGGACGATGTGCGCCGGCTCGACCGGCTGGTGACGGACATTGCCGAAGCCTCGCGCATCGACGCGCAGCTTTCCCGCACCCGGTTCGAGCCGATCGACCTCGGCCTGCTGATCGAGAAGATGGTGGTCGCCCGCGAAGCCCGCGGTGTGCCCCGCGGCGTGCGCCTCGCCTTCGCCCGGCCACGCAGGAATGTCGCGGTTGCGCTGGGCGAGGAGCAGCGGATCATCCGCGTGCTCGACAACCTCATCGACAATGCGATCTCCTTCTCCCCCGATGACGGGCTGGTCCAGATCGTCGCGACCGTGGCGGACAATGAAGTGCTGGTCAGCGTGGAGGATCAGGGTCCCGGCGTCCCGCAATCGGAACGCGAGCATGTCTTCCGCCGGTTCCACAGCGTCCGCCCGGAAAATGAGGCGTTCGGCAAGCATTCGGGCCTTGGCCTCGCCATCGCCCGCTCCATCGTGGAGGGGCATCAGGGCAAGATCAGCATCGCGGACCGCCAGGACGCGCAAAGCGGCGCCTGCTTCATCGTGCGCCTGCCCATGGCGGTCGAACGCGATCCGGGGATCGTTTCGGAATAAGCCGGAAAGGGGAGGCTCAGATACTCCCCCTCCCATGGGTGGGAGGAGGCCGGGATTTTCGACTGCCGCCCCCCAGGCCCGCTGCGCCCGCACCGACCGTCTGCGGGGAATAGCCTGGATTTACCGCTCCCCCACACCCCACTGCACCATAATGAGAAACGCCCCGGTTAATTCGATTTCCACCAGCGCCAACAGGAGCTAATATGACGTCAAAGCGATAAGGCGATATGGCGTCGACACATTCTTCCGAAACCCTGCATGCGACCAGCGTGGCGATCGACGGCCGGGCCGTGCTGCTCTGCGGCCCCAGCGGCATGGGCAAGTCCGACCTGGCGCTGCGCCTGATCGATCGCGGCGCCGTGCTGGTGAGCGACGACTATACCCGCCTGCTGGAGATCGAAGGGCGCCTGTTCGCCCGCGCGCCCGACCGGATCGTCGGCATGATGGAGGTGCGCGGCCTGGGCCTGGTCGACATGCCCCATGCGGACAACGCCCCGGTCGCGCTGGCGGTCGACCTCAGCGACGATGTGGAGCGCATGCCGCCGGAAACCGCGCAACGGTCCATCGCCGGGGTCGCAATCCCCGTGGTCCGGCTCGCCCCGTTCGAAGCATCCGCCCCGATCAAGGTGGAACTCGCCGTCCGGACCCTGGGCCTCGGGAGCATGGACCCGTTGTGAGCCTGGAAACGCCGAAGACCATCCTGCTCGTGTCGGGCCTGTCAGGCGCGGGCAAGACGACCGCGCTCAAGACGCTGGAGGATATGGGCTGGGAAGTGGTCGACAACCTGCCGCTGGTGCTGCTCGACCGCCTGCTCGACACCCCCCTGCCGGAGGGGCATGAGGAAGGGACGGACCGTCCTCTGGCGCTGGGCATCGACGCGCGCACCCGCGGCTTCGACGCCGCCGCCATCGTCCAGCGGATCAAGGCCCTGCGCGCTCGCCACGGCCATGATGTGGAAACGCTGTTCCTCGACTGCTCCGGCGAGGAGCTGGAGCGTCGTTTCGCGGAAACCCGCCGCCGCCATCCGCTGGCCACCGACCGCCCGGCCCGCCATGGCATCGCCCGCGAGCGGGAACTGACCGAACCGCTGCGCCGCTGGGCCAATCAGGTGATCGACACCAGCAGCCTCACCAGCAACGGCCTGCAACAGGAAATCCGCAACCGCTTCTCCCGCGAGGGGCTGTCGGACCCGGTGCTGACCATCATGTCCTTCGGCTATTCGCGCGGCGTGCCGCTCAACGCCGATCTGGTGTTCGACATGCGTTTCCTGCGCAATCCCCATTGGGAGGAGGCGCTGCGGCCGAAGACGGGGCTCGACCCCGCTGTCGCCGCCTATATCATGGAAGATCCCGCCTATGAGGAGGCGGTCGGGCGCATCGAACACTTGCTGGCCCTGCTGCTGCCCCGCTATGCGGAGGGCGGAAAAAGCTACATTACCGTGGCCTTTGGCTGTACGGGCGGCCGCCATCGGTCGGTCCATGTGGCCGAACGCATCGCCAGATACTTGCAAGATGCGGGCTTTTCGCCCACGGTCTCGCACCGCAATATGGAATCAGCGCCCCAGGACGCCCTGGAGAAGCGCAGACCGGGAGGCCCGAAAGCGTAATCCATGAAGAACAGGTGGGCCACGTAAGCAAGATGATTGGACTGGTACTCGTCACCCATGGGGCGCTGGCGACGGAATTCGTCGTCGCGATGGAGCATGTGGTCGGTCCGCAGCAGCAGATCGAGACCATCTGCATCGGGCCTGAGGACGATATGGAGATGCGCCGCGCCGACATCGCCAATGCGGTGGCGCGCGTCAACGACGGGTCGGGGGTGATCCTGCTGACCGACCTGTTCGGCGGCACCCCCTCCAACCTCGCCATCTCCCTGCTGAAGGCGGGCGAGATAGAGGTGATCGCGGGCATCAACCTGCCCATGCTGATCCGCCTGGAAAGCGCGCGCAAGGTCATGGACGTGCGCCAGGCCGTCGCCGCCGCGCGGGAAGCGGGTCAGAAATATATCAGCGTTGCATCGGAACTGTTGGGCAGCACCACATGAGCGAAATCAGCCAGGAAGTCAGGATCAGCAACCGCCGGGGCCTCCACGCCCGCGCCAGCGCGAAATTCGTGACCCTGGCCAGCGGCCTTCCCGCGCAGATCACCGTGCGCAAGGATGGCAGCGAAGTCACCGGAACCTCCATCATGGGCCTGATGATGCTGGGCGCGGCGATGGGGGACAGCATCGTCATCAGCGCCACCGGTCCCGAGGCAGCCGATTCGCTGGGCAAGCTGGTGACGCTGGTCGAGGATAAATTTGGCGAGGAATAAGGCCGGTCGAGCCTGCTAAGCCTTTGTCAAACATCGGCAAGCGACTATCACAGGATAATATCGAACGGGAATCGCGGGGCGCAGGAAGGGCGCGCCGCCGGTTGAGGATAGTTGGCAATGCTCGATCCAAAGCTGATGGACGAACCGGCGCGTCTCGCCGCGCTGAACCGGTACGAAGTTCTGGATACGCCAAGGGAATCCTCCTTCGACCGCATCACCGATCTGGTCCGCAGCATCCTGGGCGTGCCGATTTCGGCCGTCTCGCTGGTCGACACCGATCGGCAGTGGTTCAAGTCGCTGGCCGGCCTCGACGAAAGCGAAACCGCCCGCGACATCGCCTTTTGCGACCACACCATCCGCCAGCGGGCGCCGATGGTCATCACCGACGCCAAGGAGGATGCCCGCTTTCGCGACAATCCGCTGGTGACGGGCGATCCCAACATCCGCAGCTATGCCGGCATCCCGCTGGAAACGCCGGACGGCTATAATATCGGTTCGCTCTGCGCGATCGACACCGTGCCGCGCGAATTCGACCCGGCGCAGATCGCCATCCTCAAGAACCTCGCCGCGCTGGTGGTCGAGCAGCTCGAACTGCGCCGCATCGCGGAGCGCGATCATCTGACCGGCGCGCTCAGCCGCCGGGCCTTTCTCACCGAAATGAACCGCGCCATCGCCCTGTTCGAACGGCATGAGCGGCCCGCCAGCCTGCTGCTGTTCGACATCGACCATTTCAAGCATATCAACGACACCTACGGCCATCCCGCTGGCGACGAGGTGATCCGCGGCATCGCCCGGCTCTGCGCCGGCCTGCAACGCCCCAGCGATTCGCTCGGGCGGCTGGGCGGCGAGGAATTCGGCATATTGCTGCCCGAAACGGCGGAGGACGATGCCGCAAGGGCGGCGCAGCGCTTCTGCGACGCGATCGCCGCTGCGGAAATGCCCGGCACGCCGCCGCTGCGCGCCACCGTCAGCTTCGGCGTGGCGGAACTGCGCGGCGACTGGCCGACAGGCGAAAGCTGGCTGGCGGTCGCGGACATGGCACTTTATGAAGCCAAGCGCTCCGGCCGCAACCGCGTCGCCGTCGCCCGGCACGGCGCCTCCCAGGCGACCTGAGATAGGGGATCCGGTTTAAAGCCCGCCGGCAGCAAGGCCAAATCCCCACCCTGCCAAGCCCCCTACCCTTTTCCCCTCTCCCCCTATAGAGAGGCCGTTTCGGCGGACCTGCAAAAAGGGCAAGAGACAGCATCGTGGCGCGAGAAATCACCGGATTTTCCAACCCGCTGGTGAAGCGCGTCCGTTCCCTGCGGGAGAAGAAGTTCCGCAAGGCGGAGGGCCTCTTCCTGGCCGAAGGGCTGCGCATCCTGACCGAAGCGCGCGAGGAAGGCGTGCTGCCCGAAATGCTGTTCCACGCCGGTTCCACCCACCCCCTCGCCGCCGACCTGATCGCGGCGATGGAGGCGGCGGGCGGCGACGTGATCGAGACGACGCCCGACATCCTCTCCAAGATCAGCGGCAAGGATAATCCGCAGGCGGTGGTCGGCGTCTATCGCGACCGCTTGACCCCCCTGGCGAAGCTCGACCGGAGCAGGGCCGACATCTGGATCGTCGCCCAGTCGCTGCGCGATCCCGGCAATCTGGGCACGATCCTGCGCACCGGCGATGCGGTCGGCGCGGGCGGGCTGATCCTGATCGACGATTGCGTCGACCCCTTCTCCGTCGAATCCGTGCGGGCCAGCATGGGCGCCCTCTTCACCCAAAGCATCACCCAGGCGCGCTGGGGCGAGTTCATGCACTGGCTGCGCCAGGGGCCGGGCGAGCTGATCGGCACCAGCCTGAAGGCCACGCACGACTATCAGGAACCGCGCTACCAAAGCCCCAGCTTCCTGCTGGTCGGCAATGAGGCGCAGGGTCTTCCCGAAAGCTATGAAGCCGAATGCGACCTGCTGGTGAAGATGCCGATGCTGGGCAAGGCGGACAGCCTGAACGCGGCGGTCGCCTGCGCGGTTATGGCCTATGAATTGCTGAACCAGAAGCGGGCGGGGAAATGACGACGATGGGGGGCGTGCAAGCGGTGGAAGCAGGGGCCAGGGAAATGGGCGGCATGGGCGCGATGCTGCGCCACAAGCGGGTGCTGGCGGCCAGCCTGATCGGCACGGCCGTCGAATTCTACGACTTCTATATCTACGCGACCGCCGCCAGCCTGGTCTTCGGGCCGCTCTTCTTCCCCGCCTCCTCCCCGTCGGCACAATTGCTCGCCGCCTATGGCAGCCTGGCCCTCGCCTTCTTCGCCCGGCCCCTGGGCGCGGCGGTGTTCGGCCATTATGGCGACCGCATCGGGCGGAAGGCGACGCTGGTGACGTCGCTGATGCTGATGGGCGGATCGACGCTGGCGATCGGATTCCTGCCGACCTATCAGAGCATCGGCTGGTGGGCGCCGCTGATCCTGTGCCTCCTGCGCTTCGGACAGGGTTTCGGCCTTGGCGGCGAATGGGGCGGCGCGGCCTTGCTGGCGGTGGAGAATGCGCCTCCGGGCTGGCGGGCGCGCTTCGGCATGTTCCCGCAATTGGGCGCGCCGGTGGGCTTCCTCGCCGCCAACGGGCTGTTCCTGTTGCTCGGCATGTTCCTCACTGACAAGGATTTCTTCGCCTGGGGCTGGCGCCTGCCCTTCCTGGGCAGCGCGGTGCTGGTGATCCTGGGCCTCTGGATACGCCTGAAGCTCACCGAAACCCCCGAATTCGCTGCCGCCCGGGCCGAAGCGCCGCCGCCCGCCGTGCCGCTCGCCACGCTGTTCAAGAGCCATTTGGGCGCGGCCGTCGCGGGCACCTTCGCCTGCGCCGCCTGTTTCGCCGTCTATTATATCGCGACCGCCTTCGCCCTCGGCTATGGCACCACCACGCTCAGGATCGACCGCGAAACCTTCCTCGCCATCCAATTGGGCGCGATCCTGTTCATGGCGTTCAGCATCATCGTCGCCGGCTGGTGGTCGGACAGGAGCAGCCCGACCCGCGTGCTGGTCGCGGGCTGCATCGGCACGGTGGCGATGGGCGTGATCTTCGGTCCCGCCATGGGCACCGGGCAATTGCTGCCGATCTTCCTGATCCTCAGCCTCGCCCTGTTCCTGATGGGCTTCGTCTATGGGCCGCTCGGCGCCTATCTGCCGCATCTCTTCCCGGTGCAGCTTCGCTATACCGGCGCGTCCTTCGCCTTCAACCTGGGCGGCATCATCGGCGGCGCGCTGGCGCCGATCGTCGCGACCTGGCTGATCCAGGTCCAGGGCGTCGAGCTGGTCGGCCTCTATATGTCGGCAGCGGCGGCGCTCAGCCTGATCGGCCTCTGGTTCACGAGTCGGGACTCTGGCCGGCAATAGGCTTGCGCATCAGGATCAGCGGCACGCCGCTATCCTCGAACGCCCGCATGTCGGCGAAGCCGAAGCTGCGGTAAAGCGGCACGCCCGCCATGGTGGCGGACAGTTCCAGCGCCGCGAAGCCCTCGGCCCGCGCCGCCGCCTCGCAGAGGGAGAGGATCAGCGTGCCCACGCCCTTCCGCACATGATCGGGATGGGTGTACATGGCCCGCACCCTGGCGGCCTCCGTCGCCGGATCGAGCAGCCGGTCGTCCCGCCCCGCGCTATGGTCGCCGCCATAGGCCGTGGCGCGCCGACTCCAGCCGCCGCAACCGGCAATCTCCCCCCGATCCTCGATCGCGAAATAGGTGCCGTCGCTGATCAACCGGCTGTCCAGCCCCATGAAGCCATGGCTGGCCTTCACCTGTTCCGGTGTCAGGAAACCGGATTGCAGGCGGTCGATGGCCAGGGTCATCAGTTCCAGCAGCGCCGGTTCGTCGGCCGGGGTGGCGATACGGTGGAAAAGCGGCATGGACTGGCACCGATAAAAGGCAGAAGGGCGGCGACGGCTCGTGCCGTTCGCCGCCCTTCCCGTTGCAAGACAGGCAGGCCGGAAGGCCTGTCCGCCTTTTTTCAAAAGGTGACGTTCACCCGCGCATAATAATAGCCGCCATTGATGCCGAAAGGCGAGATGGTCGGATATTTGCTGGTCGAATAGCCGCGTTCGCCATTGGCGAGTTCCGCGTTGCGGATGAACTCCTTGGACCGCTGGGTCGGATATTTGTTGAACAGATTGTTCGCACCGATGGAAAGCTTGATCGGCTTGGCGATCTGGTAGCCAAGTTCGAGGTCGGTGATGAACGCCTCCTTGACCGGCACCTTGATGAGGTCGCCGGCATCCGGGCCGCTGCGCGCGGTTTCCAGCGTATAAACCTGCGAATAATAGCTTTCGCGCAGGTTGGCGGAGAATTTGCCCCAGGTCCAGAAGGCGTTGAACGTGCCCCGGAAGCGCGGCGTGCTGTGCTCCAGCTCCACTTCGCTCGACGCGTCGATAAGGCGCGTCAGCTCGGGATTGACGGTGCTGGAATAGAGCGCGGAAGGAAGCGGATTGATGCCCAGGACCTTGTTGGCGTTGTAATTGCCGGTGAAGGTCAGGTCGAGCTTGCCCATTTCGCCAAGGTCGGTGACATAGCTCGCCACCAGGTCGACACCCCGGGTCCGCATCTTCACGCCGTTGACGAAGCTCTGCACCGACACCCCGCCCTCGGTGTTGCGGTCGACGCCATTGTCCGCGAACAGCACATAGGCCGGGATCGCGTCCGCCGTCCTCCAGTCCGTCACCGTGCTGCTGCCGCCCAGCGCCGCGTTCACCGCGCTCAGCACCGCCAACTGGTTGTAGATGGCATATTGGTCCGCATCGAAGGGCAGGCAGGCCGCCGCATTGCCGCCCGCATAACCCGCCGGGCAGCGATTGCCGGTAAAGCCGGAGAAGGCCGTGGAGGTCATGATGCGGTTGCGGATCGTGATCTGATAGGCGTCCAGCGTGATGGTGAAGTTGCGCGCCGGGTTGATGACCGTACCCAGGCTGAAGTTGGTCGATTTTTCAGGCTTGAGGCCGCCAAAGCCCAGCGACGCCGCGGCGGACGATGCGGGCGGAAGCACGCCGCCGATGAAGCCCGGTCCGACGTTCAGGCCGGAATAGCCTCCTTCGGCCAGGGTCGGCGCGCGGAAGCCGGTGCTGACCGTGCCGCGCAACGCAAAGGCGTCGGAGAAGTCATAGCGGCTGGTCAGCTTGAAGACGGTCGTGTCACCGAAATCGCTATAATGTTCGTGGCGGACCGCGCCGTCCACCAGCCAGTTTTCCAGCGGCTTGAGGCTGATGTCCAGATATTGCGAGAAATTGTCCCGCTTGTACTTGCCCGCGTCATTGGGGCTGTAGCCGAAGAAGGACTGCGCACCGCCGCCATAATAGGAGGCCGGATCGCCGGCCCGGATGCCATAGGTCTCATGCCGGAATTCCAGGCCCGCCGCGATGTTGACCGGTTCCGAAAGCCCAATGTCCACGGCATGCGTCAGGTCGAGCGTGTTGCTCCACTGGGTGTTGAAGAAGTCGCCATTGTGGAAGGTTTCGGGCGTGAAGCCGGTATCGGCGTAGAGCTGGGCATTGGCTGAATGATAGACATAGACCTTGACCAGATCCTTGCCATAGGTGGACGCCAGGTCGAACGTCGTGTCCCCCAATGTGCCGCGGAAACCGCCGGTCACCGAATAATCGGTCTCGTCGATGCGCTCCTGCGGCTGGAAGCCGCCGGCATAATAAGGCACGCCGCCGGCGCTGACGACGGTCGTCGGCGGGCGCGTATTCTCATAGGCGGCGGCCTTCTTGTGGCCGTAGCTGCCGAAGCTGTAGATTTCATAGTCGCCGAATTCATAGCCGGCATTGTAGTTCACGACCGTCTGGTCGATGTGCGGGTCGCCTATGATCCGGTTGGTATAGGGATAGCCGGGCAGGTTCCTGATTTCGGGATAGGTGTTGGACAGGTTGATCGATTGCGGGTTGATGTCGCCCCGGAAGCTGAAGCCCTTGTGCTTCTTCTGCGCCGATATGTTCAGATAGGCGCCGTCGAAGGGCGCCAGGCCGATATTGCCGCCGATCGCATAGGTCTTGCCGCCCTGGTCGTAATATTCGCCGCCGGTCGCATTGATGGAGCCGCCATGGTCGGCCTTCTTCTGGAGGAAGTTGATGACGCCCGCGATCGCGTCCGTGCCATATTGCGCCGCCGCGCCGTCCTGCAGCACTTCCACGCGCTCGATCGATTCGGGCAGGATGAAGCTGACGTCCGGAGCGGCGCTGCCGCCATAGGGGCCACCGGCGACCGAGACGTTGGCGGTGCCGTGACGCCGCTTGCCATTGACCAGGACCAGCGTGTGGTTGGGGCTGAGGCCGCGCAGCTTCATCTGCAGGTTATGCGCCTGAAGGTCGCTGCCGAAGGATTGCGCCTGGACGGAGGGAAGCTGCTGCGCCAGGCTTTGCATCAGGTCCGGGGAGCCCGTGCGCTGCAACGTGTCCGCGCCCAGGAGCTGGATCGGCGCCGGGCTGTCGGCCACCTTCATCCCGGTCAGGCGGGTGCCGGTGACGATGATCGCCGCGCCATCCGTGGCGGAGGCCGCTTGCGGATCAGTCTGTGCGTAAACTGTTGCTGAAGAAGACAGCGCAATAATCATGGCTGCGCGAGAAACGAAACTCTTGTGGTTCATGAACCAGCCCCCTTGCTTCGTTATGAAGAGAGCCTCTCCCGACAGATTTTCTTGTTCTTACCTGAACAGTTCGTTCAAATCCTTTGAGCTACGATGATCCTGCTCCAGAGCCGCAGGCTTGGATCTTCGAAATATTGAGCAATCTCTGGAAACGGAACGCTGACACAAAACCGCCATCAAAGAAAAACGAATTTCTGCTGCGGCGCAAAATCATGGCTGACGGGGAAAGGGGAAATCCCCGCAATTCCGGATCAAATCATTGATGCATAAAGAAAAAGGCGGCACCCGCATGGGATGCCGCCTGTCTCTTTTTTACAACTGTCAAGACAGTATGAAAGCGATCAATCCTCGCTGCGCACTTCACGGCGCTCGGCAATGCGAGCGCGCTTGCCGGTGCGGCCGCGCAGATAATAGAGCTTCGCGCGACGCACCACGCCCTTGCGGACGACAGTGATCGAATCGATGTTCGGCGAATAGAGCGGAAAGACGCGCTCCACGCCCTCACCGAAGCTGATCTTGCGCACGGTGAAGTTGCTGCCCATGCCCTTGTTCGAGCGGGCGATGCAGACGCCTTCGTAATTCTGGACGCGGCTGCGGTCGCCTTCGACGACCTTCACGCCGACGCGCAGCGTGTCGCCGGGGCGGAATTCCGGAATATCCTTGGCGAGGGCCGCGATGTTCTCGGCCTCGATCTGCTGGATCAGGTTCATGACTTCAAGTCCTACTTTTCGCGTTGCGCACCAGAGGGCGGCTGGTCCCGAACGCCGATATGGCGTTCCCAAAGGTCCGGCCGCCTTAGCCGTGTGTCCTCTTCCGCCCTTTGTTTCCGCCAGGCGGCGATCTTCGCATGATCCCCCGATCGCAACACTTCGGGGATCATACGCCCTTCCCATATAACGGGCCGGGTATAGTGCGGATATTCGAGAAGGCCGCTTTCGAAGCTCTCTTCATCCCCACTGGAAGCGGCGCCCATTACCCCAGGAAGCAGGCGGATGCAAGCATCCAGCAGCATCAGGGCGCCCATTTCTCCACCGGAAAGGATGATGTCGCCCATGCTGATCTGCTCGACGGGCCGGGCGTCGAAAATCCGCTCGTCAAATCCCTCGAACCGGCCGCAGAGGATGGTGGCTCCGGGACCGGCGGCAAGCTGGCGGATGCGCCCCTGGGTGATCGGCGCGCCGCGCGGCGTCATGGCGATAACGGGCAGGTCCGGGCGCTTTTCCAGCGCATGATCGATGGCAAGGCCAAGTATGTCGGCCCGCAACACCATGCCCGCCCCGCCGCCCGCGGGCGTATCGTCCACGGTGCGATGCCTGTCCGTGGCGAAGTCGCGAATGTGGATGGGATCGCAGCCCCATTTCCCCTCCGCCAGCGCCCGCCCGGCCAGCGACACGCCCAGCGGCCCAGGAAACATCTCCGGGTAGAGCGTCAATATCTGCGCCTGAAAGCTCATGCCTTGCGCGCCTTGAACCAGGCGCCCGTCACGCTGCCCAGCAGCGACACCCCGCCGCCGAGCATCAGCGCAATGCCGATGGCGCACAGCAGGTCCGCGAAGGGCCGGCCCGGCTGCACCAGCGCGGGCAGCAGGAACAGCATCGGAATGGGAACGACCATCGCCACGCCCGCGGCGATCTTGAGCGCCCGCGACCAGGACATGGCGAAGAGACGCCAGCCAGCGGCGACCATCAGGAGCAGATAGAGAGCGGCAAGGATTTTCGGCATGGTTCGCGCCCTCTTACTGCCTCCGATTGATCTACAAGCTGCTCCTGCGAAGGCGGGAGCCTGGTTCCACCGTCCGATCTGAGCTCCTGTCTTCGCAGGAGCACGGCGGTTCAATTGCCCTGGCGAATGAAGCTCAAGCCGCAAACGCGGCCTCTATGACCGCCCGCTCATCCGCAATGGTCACCGCATGCATCGGCGCCATGAACCGCTTGCCGTTGGGCCGCTCCACCTCGATGATGTCGCCGGCGCCGAAATTCTCGACCGCCACGACATGGCCCAGCCCTTCGCCATCGCTGGAGAAGCAGGGCAGGTCGATCAGGTCGGCATGATAATATTCGCCCTCCCCCAGGGGGGGCAAAGCCGAACGGGGAACGGTCAGTTCGGTGCCGCGCAGCGCCTCCGCCGCGGAGCGATCACCGACTTCGGCAAAGCGGGCGACCGCGCCGTTCGGGCCGGGGCGCACCGACTTCAACGTCAGCCTGCGCCCCGCCGCATCGAAGCCGTCATAGGATTTCAGGGCCTCAGCCCCCTCCCCGAACAGCTTCAGACGGACCTCGCCCGTCACTCCATGCGCGCCGATGATGACGGCAAGCGTGACGGGCTTGTCGGTCAAAGGGCTCAGCCTTCAGCCGATTCTTCGGCCGGAGCGGCTTCTTCCGCCGGTGCTTCGGCGGCCGGAGCGGCAGCGGCCTCGGCGGCGGCCGCCTTGGCGGCTTCGGCAGCTTCAGCGGCTTCCGCAGCCTTGGCGGCGCGGTCTTCGGCGCGATCCTTGGCCTTCTGACCCGGCTCGGCCTTCTTCGGGTTGTTGCGGGCGGCGCGTTCCTTCACGCCGGCAGCATCCAGGAAGCGGGCCACGCGGTCGGTCGGCTGCGCGCCGGCGGCAACCCAGTGCTTCGCGCGCTCGACGTTCAGAACGACGCGCTTCTCGTCGCCCTTGGGCAGGACGGGGTTGTAGCTGCCGATGCGCTCGATGAACTTGCCGTCACGCGGGGCGCGGCTGTCCGCCACGACGATGCGGTAATAGGGACGCTTCTTCGAACCGCCGCGCGAAAGACGAATGGACGTTGCCATGAAACCTGACCTTACCTTTCTGTACCAAATTACGTGTTTTTCAATTCGTCATCCCAGCTTGCGCCAATGACGAGCAGCTTCACTTCTTCATAAAATTCTGAAAGCCGGGTGGCAGGTTCGGCATATTGCCCCCCAGTCCCGGCAAACCCTGCGGAGGCGCGCCGCCACCGCCCAGCATCCCATCCAGCCCACCACCGGTGAACATCTTGGCCAGCCCTTTCAGGCCGCCCATCTTGCGGATCTTCTTCATCGCCGTTTCCATCTCCTGATGCATTTTCAGGAGCCTGTTGACTTCCTGCACGGTCGTGCCGGAACCCTTGGCGATACGGATCTTGCGCTTGGCGTTGATCAGGGCGGGCTTCTCCCGCTCCTTGGGGGTCATCGACCCGATCATCGCGTCGAGATGGATCAGCGTCTTGTCGTTGGCGCCGCTCTGAGCCATCGCCGCCTGCGCCTTCTTGAGGCCCGGCAGCATGCCCGCCAGCGCGCCCAGACCGCCCATGCGGCGCATCTGGTTGAGCTGGGCGCGCAGGTCGTTCATGTCGAACTGACCCTTGGCCATCTTCTTGGCAAGCTTGTCGGCTTCCTCGGCGTCGATGGTCTCGGCGGCCTTTTCGACCAGCGAGACGACGTCGCCCATGCCCAATATGCGCTGCGCCACGCGCGCAGGATGGAACGGCTCGATCGCGTCCAGCTTTTCGCCGGTACCCGCGAACTTGATCGGACGGCCGGTAACGGCGCGCATCGACAGCGCCGCGCCGCCGCGCGCATCGCCGTCCATGCGCGTCAGCACCACGCCGGTCAGCGGCACCTGCGCGGTGAAGCTGGTCGCGACATTCACCGCGTCCTGACCGGTCAACGAGTCGACCACCAGCAGGATTTCCGCCGGGCTGGAGACTTCGGCCACCGCCTTCATCTCGTCCATCAGCGCCTGATCGACATGCAGCCGGCCGGCGGTGTCGAGCATCACCACGTCGAAACCCTGCAGCTTCGCCGCCTGCAACGCCCGCCTGGCGATGTCGACCGGCTGCTGCCCCGGCACGATGGGCAGGGTCGCCACGTCGGTCTGCGTGCCCAGCACCGCCAACTGCTCCTGCGCGGCGGGTCGCTGGACGTCGAGCGACGCCATCAGCACCTTCTTGCGCTCTTTTTCCTTCAGGCGCTTGGCGATCTTCGCGGTGGAGGTGGTCTTGCCCGAACCCTGCAGGCCGACCATCATGATGACGGCGGGCGGGGTCACGTCGATCAGCAGGTCGGAGGATTCCGAACCCAGCGTCTCGGTCAGCGTGTCCGAGACGATCTTGACGACCATCTGCCCCGGCGTGACCGATCGCAGCACATCGCTGCCGACCGCCCGCTCGGTCGCCTGATCGACGAACTGGCGCACCACCGGAAGCGCGACGTCGGCCTCCAGCAGCGCGATTCGCACCTCGCGCATCGCGGCGCGGACATCGTCCTCCGTCAGCGCACCGCGCCCACGCAGCTTGTCGAATACCCCACCCAGACGATCGCTTAGCGAATCGAACATCATCACCTCAATTTGGGCCGAAAGGCCCGGAAAACCTTGCTTACCCCGTCAAACGACAAAATCGCCGGCGGGCGAAACCTCGCCGGCCAGCGTCCATCCGGTACTCCTCTTGAGTGCCATGGATCTGTCAGGGTATCGGACGGCAAACCATCCGACTGCTGGCGCGCCCTTAGCGCAAGGGCGCGCCCGACGCAACCGAAAGCGGCTCAGCCGGCCAGGGCGGAAGCCAGCCAGAGGACAGGCCGCGTCGCCGCCAGGACCGGCACGGCCAGTCCCTCCACCAGAATTGCCGCAGCGCCCACGGCATAGGCGGGATGCACCCGGCCCCGCGTGGCGAGGTCATGGACCATGCCGGCCGCGACGAACAGCATCTGCCCGCTCATCACCGCCAGCCCGCCCCAGGGGCCGAGCAGCGGCATCGGCAGGATGCGTCCGAAGGCAGGCCCGATGATCGCCACCATGGCGCACAGCATCAGCCGCCGATGCCATTCGGTCCGTCGGCGCATCCGGATGGCGTCCGTCAGCAGGGCGGCGAAGGTCAGCAGTTCCAGAAGGCTCAGCGCCAGGAAGATCGGCGGCGTGAAGAAGGGCGGCACCCGGTCCAGCACGACCGCCATGCTCATGGTCAGGATGCCCAGCGGCACCATCGCCGTGGCCAGGCCCACGGCCACCCATCCCATGCGCCGATGCAGCGCCATCGATCCGCGATGGGCAAAGGCGTTCTGCATGACGAACAGCAATGTCCAGCCGACGAACACCGCGCCGTGGACATGCACCCAATAGGGCACACGCGCCACATCCACCATCCCGCGCAGCGCGTAGGAGCCGAAGCCCCCGATCACCGTCGCCGCGATGGCGACCGACATTACGAAGTAAAAGCCATTTTCCCGCACGGACGCAGGAACGGTCGACGCAGCAGCATCCATGGGACGCCTTCCCCCTTTTCAAGAAGATTTAAGCCGTCGCGACCTTTGTTTGCGTCCCTGTAACAGAATATCAGGGGAGTCGCGAGAGGCGGCCCGGCGCTGCCTTACATTTGTAAAACCCCTTGCCAGCAGCTTCGGCAGCGGCAAGGTGCGCCGTGCAGAGAGGGGAATCAGGACATGGGTTGGACGCGCCGCAAGCCGATGGAGGCGATGATGCCCTCGCATGAGGGGCAAAGGCTGGCGCGCACCTTGTCCTGGCCGCACCTGCTGGCGCTGGGCGTGGGGGCCATCGTCGGCACGGGCATATTGACGCTGATCGGCGTCGGCGCGGACCGGGCGGGGCCAGCCGTGCTGCTGTCCTTCGCCATTGCCGGCGCGATCTGCGCCTGCGCGGCGCTGGCCTATGCCGAACTCTCCACCATGATGCCCGCCGCCGGCAGCGCGTACAGCTACAGCTATGTCGTGCTGGGCGAAGGCATTGCGTGGATCGTCGGATGGAGCCTGATCCTCGAATATTCGCTGGTCGTGTCGACCGTGGCGGTGGGCTGGTCCGGCTATGCCGCACCCCTGCTGACATCGGCGGGCTTCCCGGACCTGTTGACCAGGGGGCCGGAACTTGGCGGCCTGGTCAATGCGCCCGCCATCTTCATCATCGCCGTGGTCGCCGGCCTGTTGATGCTCGGCACGCATGAAAGCGCGCGTCTGAACTCGTTGCTGGTGGTGATCAAGATCGCGACGCTCAGCCTGTTCGTCGCCATCGCCCTGCCCGCCTTCGACGCCCAGAACCTTCAGCCTTTCATGCCCTTCGGCTTCGCCAAGTCGATGGCGCCGGACGGCGTCGAGCGCGGCGTCATGGCCGCGGCGGCGATCATCTTCTTCGCCTTCTACGGCTTCGACGCCATCTCCACCGCGGCGGAGGAGGCGAAGAACCCGGATCGCGACCTTGCCATCGGCATCGTCGGATCGCTGGTCGCCTGCACGCTGATCTATGTGCTCGTGGCGGCGGCGGCGGTCGGGGCGATGCCCTTCACCCGCTTTGCCGGCAGTCCCGAACCGCTGGCGCTGATCCTGCGTGAAATGGGCCAGGGACAGGTGGCGCGAATCGTCGCCATCGCGGCGGTCATCGCCCTTCCCACGGTGCTGCTGGGCTTCCTCTACGGCCAGAGCCGCATCTTCCTCGTCATGGCCCGCGACGGCTTCCTGCCGCAAAGGCTGGCGCTGATCTCCCGGCGCGGGACGCCCGCCCGGATCACCGCCGTCACCGCCCTGCTGGTCGCGATCATCGCCGGCCTGCTGCCCATCGACGAGATCGCGGCGCTGGCCAATGCGGGAACGCTGATCGCCTTCACCGCCGTGGGCGCATGCCTGCTGATCCTGCGCCGGCGCATGCCCGACATGAGGCGCCCCTTCCGCACCCCGGCCGGATGGCTGGTCGGGCTCGGCGCCATCGGCGGCTGCGCCTATCTGTTCATCAGCCTGCCGGCGAAGACCATCCTCGCCTGCCTCCTCTGGAACGCCATCGGTCTGGCCGTCTATTTCCTCTATGGCCGCAGGCGCGCCGCACTGAACGCGGGATAGGCTGGTCTTTTGCCGGCACAGGCCTTACATGCGCGCCCATCATGGGCCGTTTTTCGAAGATGCATGGACTGGGCAACGACTTTGTCGTGATCGACGCGCGGGAAACCGCGCTCGACATGACGGAGGCGCGCGCGCAGGCCATTGCCGACCGTCACGCCGGCATCGGCTGCGACCAGTTGATCCTGATCGGCAATAGCGACCGCGCCGACGTGTCGATGCGCATCTTCAACAGCGACGGCAGCGAGGTGGAGGCCTGCGGCAACGCCACCCGCTGCGTCCCCCTGTTCGTCGGCCGGGACGTGCTGATCGAGACGAAGGCAGGCCTGCTGGACGCAAGGGCCGTCGATGGCGGCGCGAGCGTCGACATGGGCGAACCGCGCCTCGAATGGGATGCGATCCCCCTCGCCTACGCCATGGACACGCTGGCCATGCCGGTAAGCTGGGAGGATCTGCCTGCCCCGGTCGCGGTCAATGTCGGCAATCCGCACGTGATCTTCTTCATGGACCGTCTGGACGGTGTGAACTTCGACCGTCTTGGGCCGCTGATCGAGCATGATCCGCTCTTCCCCGCCCGCGTGAACGTGAATTTCGCGCAGATGGTGGGCGACAATCATATCCGCCTGGTCGTCTGGGAACGGGGCGCCGGCCTGACCCGCGCCTGCGGAACCGGCGCCTGCGCGACGGCGGTGGCGGCGGTGCGGCGCAAGTTGGCGAGCGGGCCGACCACCGTGAGCCTGCCGGGGGGCGACCTTGTGATCGACTGGGCGCCGGGCAGGCATATATTGATGACCGGCCCTGCCACCCATGTCTTCGACGGCGAGGCTGACTGGGCGCGATTCTGACATGGGCGGGCCGCAGATCATCACGCTTGGCTGCCGCCTCAACATCGCGGAGAGCGAGGCGATTCGAGAGATTATCGGCCGCGAGATGCCGAACGCGCAGGATGATCTGGTCGTCGTCAACAGCTGCGCCGTGACGGCAGAGGCCGTGCGCCAGAGCCGGCAGGCCATCCGCCGCGCCCGCCGCGACCGCCCCGGTGCGCGGATCATGGTGACGGGCTGCGCCGCACAGACGGAGCCGGAAACCTTCGCCGCCATGGCCGAAGTCGACGCGGTGATCGGCAATCGGGAAAAGATGCACTGGACATCCTATCTCCCGAACGGAGGAAGTGACCCAGTCAGGGTCTCCGACATCATGTCGGTCCGCGACACCGCTCCCCATATGGCCAGCGCCTTTGCAGAACATGCCCGCGCCTTCCTGGAGGTGCAGAATGGCTGCGACCATCGCTGCACCTTCTGCATCATCCCCTATGGCCGGGGCAACAGCCGCTCCGTCCCGGCCGGCGCAGTCATCGACAAGGCCAGGGAACTGGTCGGTGCGGGTTACAGGGAAATCGTCCTCACCGGCGTGGACGTCACCAGCTACGGCCCGGACCTGCCGGGCGCGCCGTCGCTCGGCCTGCTGATCGAACGCATGCTGAAGGGGGTGCCCGACCTCCCCCGCCTGCGCCTTTCCTCGCTCGACAGCGTGGAGATCGACGAGCGGCTGTTCGACATCCTCGCCCATGAGCCGCGCATGATGCCGCATCTGCACCTGTCGCTCCAGGCGGGCGACGACATGATCCTGAAGCGCATGAAGCGCCGCCACAGCCGCGCGGACGCCGTGCGCATCGTGGAACGCCTCAGGGCCGCCCGTCCGGAGATCAGCATCGGCGCCGACATCATCGCCGGCTTTCCGACCGAGGACGACGCCATGTTCGAAAACAGCCTCAGGCTGGTCGAGCAATGCGCCATCGTCCATGGCCATGTCTTCCCCTATTCACCGCGCGCAAATACCCCGGCCGCCCGCATGCCGCAGGTGGAGCGGGCCACCATCAAGGCCCGCGCCGCCCGGCTGCGCGCCGCCTGCGGGGCGCAACGGGAACTCTGGCTCCAGAGCCTCATCGGTTCCACCCAATCCGTGCTGGTCGAACGCAACGGGCTTTCCGGACATGCCGAAAATTTCGCCCCGGTGCGTTTCGCGACCCCGCAATCGCCCTCCTCCATCGTCCATGCGACCATCACGGCCCTTGAGAATGGCGCGCTGATCGCGCAAGAGGCAGCGTGAGAGACAATCATTTTTCCGTCATTCCCGCGCAGGCGGGAATCCATCTCCGGGCCGTTCCGCCTGGTGCACCCCATGGGAGATGGATCCCCGCTCGCGCGGGGATGATGCTGGTGGATAGACATGGCTGAAACATCCTGGCGCGATCGCCTCTTCGGCGGCCTCAAGCGCACTTCCGACAAGCTGGGCGAGAATCTCACCGGCCTCTTCTCCAAGGCCGCGCTCGACGAGCAGACACTGGACGAGATCGAGGAAGCGCTGATCGTCAGCGACCTGGGTCCGGCCATGGCCGCCCGCGTGCGCGACCGCCTGTCCGAAGGCCGCTACAACCGCGAACTGACCGAGGATTATCTGCGGGAGATCATCGCGGAGGAGATCGAGAAGGTTCTTGCCCCGGTCGCGCGCCCGCTGGAGATAGAGGCTTTTCCGCGCCCTCAGGTGATCCTGGTCATCGGCGTCAACGGTTCCGGTAAGACCACCACCATCGCCAAGCTCGCCAACCTCTTCCTCGAACAGGATTATGGCGTGATGCTGGCGGCGGGCGACACCTTCCGCGCTGCCGCCATCGGCCAGCTCAAGGTCTGGGCGGAACGGCTCGGCATCCCCATCGTCGCGGGCAAGGAGGGCGGCGACGCGGCGGGCATCGTCTTCGACGCGGTGAAGCAGGCGACCGCCACCGGCATCGACGTGCTGATCGTGGACACGGCCGGGCGCCTGCAGAACAAGACCGAACTGATGGACGAGCTGGCCAAGATCCGCCGCGTGCTCGGCCGGTTGAACCCGGCGGCGCCGCATGACGTTGTGCTGGTGCTGGATGCCACCACGGGACAGAATGCGTTGAGCCAGATCGAGGTCTTCAAGGAATTCGCGCAGGTGACGGGCCTCGTCATGACCAAGCTGGACGGCACGGCGCGCGGCGGCGTGCTGGTCGCCGCGGCGGAGAAATATCGCCTGCCGATCCATGCCATCGGCGTGGGCGAGAAGATCGAGGATTTGCGGCCGTTCGACCCGGGCGACATGGCGCGGGCGATCGCGGGAACCGCCTATGCGCGGTGATCGCTTCCCCTTCGTCATGCCGGCGCAGGCCGGCATCTCTGGCCTCCGCGGCTCGACCCGGCCGCACGAGATCCCGGCTCCCGCCGGGATGACGGAGTGAACATATATGGCTGATCCGAAAAAACCGACCCATGGCGGCAATCTCAGCCTCGCGCTGGACTTCGGCCCTCTCCTCGTCTTCTTCCTGACCTACAAGGGCGCGGGCTGGCTCTGGGGGCCGGGCAACCCCATCACCGCGATGATGTTCGGCACCGCCGCCTTCATGGCCGCCATCGTCGTCGCCGTGATCGTCTCGAAGGTGAAGCTCGGCCGCGTGTCGCCCATGCTCTGGCTATCGGCGCTGCTGATCCTCTTCTTCGGCGGCCTCACCATCTATTTCCGCGACCAGAGCTTCATCCAGATCAAGCCGACCATCATCTACGCCTTCTTCGCGCTGATGCTGTTCGCGGGGCTGATGCGGGGCAAGGCGTTGCTCAAATATCTCCTCCAGGCGGCCTATGACGGCCTGACCGAGACCGGCTGGCGCAAGCTGTCGCGCAACTGGGCCCTTTTCTTCGTCGCCATGGCGCTCGCCAACGAAGTCATGCGACGGACCATGAGCTTCGATAGCTGGCTGGCCGTCAAGGTATGGGGCGTGACCATCGTATCGGTCGTCTTCGCTGCCGCCAACATCCCCATGCTGATGCGCCACGGCCTGGACCTGGGCGAAAAGCTGGACAGTGACGAGATCGGTGAAACCACCCCGCCCCAGGGTTGAATCGGCCGCCTAATTAAGATCGTTTCGCAATAGGCATATATCTGTTTTCATGGCCGCCGGGGGCGCATATGGGAGGGGCGCGGAGGCGTCCACGCCCCGACAGGACCATTGAACCAATCGACCGCACCATCCGTTCTGCGGCCGACCCATAACGAACCCGAGGAGTTCCGCCATGGCCTTTGTTCTTCCCCCCCTGCCCTATGCCAAGGATGCCTTTGGCGACATTCTGACCGCCGAAACCTTCGACTTCCACCATGGCAAGCACCACAATGCCTATGTCGTGAAGGCCAATGAACTGGTCGCCGCCGACGCCTCGCTCCAGGGCAAGCCGCTGGTCGAGCTGATCAAGTCGTCCAAGGGCGGCCTGTTCAACCAGGTCGGCCAGATCTGGAACCACACTTTTTACTGGCAGTCGCTGTCGCCGACCAAGACCGCGCCGTCCGGCCAGTTGCTCGACCTCATCAACGAGGGTTTCGGCTCGGTCGACGCGCTGATCGAAAAGCTGAAGGCCGAAGCCGTCGGCCATTTCGCCAGCGGCTGGGCCGCGCTGATCCTGAAGGACGGGAAGCTGGAAGTCACCAGCTACCATGACGCGGACACGCCCGTCGCGCATGAGGGCCATCAGCCGCTGCTGATCCTCGATGTGTGGGAACATGCCTATTATATCGACTATCGCAACGCGCGCCCCAACTATGCCGACCGCGTCCTCAAGGAAGCGATCAACTGGGACTTCGCCGCGCAGAATCTGGACGGCCAGGGCGTCAGCCGCGCCGACCAGCCGGCCTGAATGGAGGGCGCCCGCCGCGTGGAATGCGCGGCGGGCGGACCGCTCAAGCCTTTGTGAAGTCCGCACAACCGTTTCTTAACCCCGCGAGCGGAATATGCCGGGCGGGGACGAGGAAAGCGGTGCATGGACCTCGACGAATTGCAGAAGCAGCATGATGAGATAGAGGCGATGGCCGCCCGCTTTCATCAGGCGATAGCGGACGAAAGCGTTCCGCAAAGGCTGGGCCCGCTGCGGTGGCAGTTCGCCCGCCTGCTGATGGCGCATCTGGCGCTGGAAGACCGGATTTTCTACCCCAATATGCAACGGCAGCCGCACGAAAAGCTGCGCGGCACCGCAGCGCGACTCGAAAGTGAAATGGCGCCCATCGCCAGCGACTTCGCCGCCTATATGGCGCGTTGGAGCGATGATCGGATCGATCGCGAATGGGCGGATTTCTGCCGTGAAACCCGTGCCATCCTGGCCAGCATCCTGAACCGGCTGCACAAGGAAGAAGGGCTGCTGATGCCCTTGCTGTCCGACGCCGGGCTGATCGATTCGGCCCGGATCAGGCGCGCAGGCTGAATTCAGCCTTCCTTTGCCGGAACCAGGCCCAACGCCTGGGCCAGTTCATCCAGATCGGCGCCCGGCCGCACCAGCAACCAGTCGCGCGATTTTGCGCCATCGACGACTGTCACCGCACCCTTGGGACAGATGCCGAGGCAATTGACCTCGACGATCCCAGCCGCCGCCTTGCGCCCCTTCTTCAGAGAAAGATGCTGGCGCAGCGCCCGGGCCAGCCGCTCGTCCCCGTCCCGGCCGAAACCGCCGTCCAGCTTCTTCGAACATTTGCGGCAGACCAGCACCGCATGATCCCAGTTCGACCGGACGCGATCCTTCAATCCGCCCGCTCCCGCGGTTTCCACGTCCGCCGCTCCTCCGCCGCCCGCAGCACTTCATAGGCAGCCTGGATCGTCTGGAAACGCACAGCCGCCTGCGCGTCGCCGGGCTTCACATCGGGATGATATTCCTTGGCAAGGCGGCGCCAGCTCTTCTTCACGGCCTCGAAATCGGCGTCGTCCTCCAGCTCCAGCGCCTGCAGCGCATGCAACTCGTCGCGCGAGCGGCTGCCGTCACCCGGCCCGCCCCAACCATGATAGGCGCTGTTCTGATAACCGCCCGCGTCACGCCGCTCGGCACGTTCGCGCTGCTCCCGCTCTTCCTGGTCCAGGCCCTGAAAATAGTCCCAGTTGCGGTTATATTCCGCTGCATGGTCGGTGCAGAAATACCAGCGTTCGCGGCTGTTGGGCGATTTGGGCGCGGGGCAGTCGCCCGGCCGGTCGCAGCCATGCCGGTCGCACAGGCGCACCTGCTGCGCCTCACGCGATGCGCCGTAGCTGCGCCAGCGGGGAAAGCCCCAGTCATTGGATCGGCTGCTTCTTGCCATGGTTCCAAATTAGGCAGGCCGCGGGCGGAACACCACCCCGGCAGCCGATGAAATTGCCGTTATTTTAAATCCTCCCCCATCTGCCGATAGGGAGGATTTAAATGCCAGAGGGCCTGTAAGCCGGGTTCTGTCCCCCTCTTGCGAAGGGTGGCGACCATTCCTCTAGGGGACGGATCGCTCCGTCCCTCCAGCAACCAACCCGGGCGGTCTCAGCCGAAACTGGCCTAGCAGCCGAAACTGCGCGCCGCCCCTATTCGGTCTTGCTCCCGGTGGGGTTTACCGTGCCGCCTTGCGTTGCCGCAGGCGCGGTGCGCTCTTACCGCACCCTTTCAATTTCGCTGAGCCGAAGCTGTAGCGACCTGCTTTCTGTTGCACTGTCCCTTGGATCACTCCAGCCGGCCGTTAGCCGGCACCGTCATTTCGTGGAGCCCGGACTTTCCTCGCCGTGGAAGTTACCCGCCACGCCGCGGCCGCCCGGCCCTCTGGCAGAGGGGCCTATACACAAGTCCGGCGCCCCCGTCATCCCCGTTTGGGCGTCGTCCCCGTTCAGTCGTCGCCCATCGGCTTGGGCAGCAGCAACGCCAGCAGGATCGCCCGGCACTCGCCATCGATGATTCCATCGATCAGTTCGGGCCGAAAGCGCCGCTGGAACGCGACCACCGCCGCCTGCGGCTCCGCAATGTCGTATCCGAAGCGCTCCAGCGCCAACATGAAGCCCCCATCGCTCCAATGCGGGTCCATCAGATTCTTGGTCGGGCGCGGCAGGGCCAGCCGCAGACGCGCCAACTGGCCCCAGGGGAACAGTTCGCCGGGGTCCTGCTTGCGGGCCGGGGCGACGTCGCTATGCCCGACGATGTTGCCGCGGGTGATCCTGTGCCGCTGCACGATCTGGTGGATCAGCGGGATCAGCGATCCCATCTGCGCGTCCGGAAAGGGCCGATAGCCCCATTCATGCCCCGGATTGACGATCTCGATCCCGATGCTGGCCGAATTGATGTCGTCGATGCCGCGCCAATGGGCGCGGCCGGCATGCCAGGCGCGCTTTTCCTCATCCACCATGCGGATGACCTGCCCATCCTCCGTCACGACATAATGAGCGGATACCTTGGATTCCGGGCTGGCGAGCCAGTTGATCGCGGTCGCGGCATCGGCCATCCCGGTATAGTGCAGCACCAGCATGGAAATCGGCAGGCTGCGCTCGTCAAAATTGGGCGACGGCGTGTCGATCATCGGGAAGTCGTTCATCGCCAAGGGCCAGTCACTCGCATTCGTCCGTCAGCGCCTTCGGGCGCGCGGACAGACCATGGCCGACAGCGGCAGACCAATCAAGCAGGGCGCGGTATTTTCCCGCCGGGACGATCAGACCGCCCGGCGCATCGCTCCGCCCGATTGCGCCGCGGCGTCGGCGCGGCGTCCATAGCCGCCGCGGAATTCGGCATGGGGGACGAAATCCTCGCTATGGCCGATCACCGTCTCGCCCGCCCCCAAAAGCAGGACAGAGCCCGCATGGCTGTGCCGGGCGAGAAGACGCAGCACGCTCTGGCGGCGTTCGGGCGTGAAATAGAGAAGCACGTTGCGGCAGAGCAAAAGGTCATATTCGCCCTGGGGGGCGTGCGCGTCGAACAGATTGTCCGTGCGGAAATCGATCATCTGGCGCAGGGCCGAATTGGCGCGCCAATCGTCGCCCGAAGGGTCGAACCATTTGAGCAGGTCCCCCACCGGCAGGCCCCGCTGCACATCCATCTGCGTGAAGATGCCCGTCTTCGCCTGCGCTATGGCGGCGGTGGAAATATCGGTCGCCAATATCTCGATCCGCCAGCCGCGCCAGCGCGCCATGTCGTTGCAAAGCTGGATCGCCAGCGAATAGACCTCCTGCCCAGTCGAACAGCCCGCGCTCCAGATGCGCAGCGTCCGGTCCGATCGCTGCGCATGGATGCGCGGCAGGATATGGCGGTGGATCATGTCGAATATCTGGAGATCGCGGAAGAAGCTGCTCTCATTGTTGAGCAGCGCGTTGACCACGTCATTTTCCAGCATAGCATCCTTGTGCCCCATCAGCCGGGACGCAAGTGCATCCATGTCGCTCAGCCCATGGGCCCGCAGCACAGGCTTCAGCGCCGTCTCCATCCGCCAGGCCCGGCTTTCGGACAGGATCTGACCGGTGCGCGCTTCCAGCAGGCCGGAAAAGATGCGCGCCGCCCCGCGCATGTGATCGCCGGAGGAAACGGAGCCGGACAGGAGGGGGTCGGCCGAAGGGGGCAATGCCATCAGTTTCTGTTCTTTCCTCTTCGCGCCACGAAATCCATGATCGCATGGGGTTCCAGCAGGGCGCAGTTCAATCCTTCTCCGGCAACCGATCCGGGCATGCCCCAGACCACGCTGCTCGCTTCGTCCTGCGCCACGATCCACCCGCCGGCCGCCACTATGTCCCGCGCACCGGCGGTGCCGTCCCGCCCCATGCCCGTCAGCACCACGCCGGCCGCGCCAGCGCCATAGGCCTGGGCCATGCTGGCGAACATCGGGTCGACGCCGGGCAGATTGCCGGTCGGCGTGCGCTGCGGATTGAGCACGACGGAAACCCGAGCATAAAGCCCCCGCCGAAGCTGGAGATTGGCGTCCCCCGGCGCGACATAGACGATGTCCGGGGCCAGCAACTCGCCCTGCTCCGCCACCTTGACGCGCAGGGACGTCATCCGCCCCAGTTGCTGGACGAAATAATGGGTGAAGCTGGCGGGCAGATGCTGGGTCAGCAGGATCGGCACGCCCAGCGGCGCGGCCAGACCCGCGAAAAGCTGTCCCAGGGCATGGATGCCGCCGGTCGATGCGCCGATGCCCAGGCAGGCGAGCGGCTGGGCCGCCTGCTCCGGATCGGCCCGCAGCGGCGGCCGGACCGCCACAGGCATGGCTTCGCCGCTGAACAGGCGCGATAGGCGGTCGATCAGGGCCTGGGGGAAGTGCTCACCGAAGCTGCCGCTTCCCGGCTTCGCCAATATGTCGCTCGCGCCCAGCGCCAGCGCTTCTACCGCCGCGGCGCTCCCCTCCTCGCAATTGCCCGACAGGATCACGACCTTGGCGCGCGGATTGGTCCGCAGGATCGCGGGCAGCGCCGTAAGACCGCTCTGTCCCGGCAATTCTATGTCGAGCAGGATCAGGTCGACCTCATGGTCCCGCAAATAGCCCAGCGCATGTTCGGCGCTGTTGGTCTTGTGCGTGACGGAAAACCGCCGGTCGGCGTTCAATATCCGTTCGATGACCGTCCTGACCACGACCGAATCGTCGACGATCAGGGTACGCAGCGCCCTGTCCTCGTCGCGGCTGCTGGCCATGATCGGCACGTGAACGGTCATCGAGGGAAATCTTTCTGAACAAAATCGGGGAGGTCGGTCGAAGATCGCTCGATCCGAAGCGCTACGCCTAGATGACGCCGACGATCGTCAGCTTGCTTTCCAGCGTTTCGCGGTCGAACGGCTTCATCACATATTCGTCCGCGCCGGCTTCGACGGCGGCCTTGATATGGCTGATGCCGTTTTCCGTGGTGCAGAAGATGATCTTGGGCCGCGCGGACAGATTGGCGTCCGGCAACGCCTGGAGGAATTCCATGCCGCTCATCACCGGCATGTTCCAGTCCAGCAGGACCACGTCCGGCACGGACGTTTCGCATTGCGTAAGGGCGTCACGCCCGTCGACCGCCTCGCTCACCGAAAGATCGAGCGATTCCAATATATGGCGGGCAACTTTGCGGATGACCTTCGAATCATCCACGACCAGGCAGTTTTTCATAGAGCGTCCCTTGTTTTGCGTCCCATCGTCACAAGCCTTAACGGGCAAAGGCGAGGATTTGGTAAACGCCGGTACGAGATCGTGCGATCTGGCGTCATGCCGCCTGGGCGACGGTGCCGGCCTCGATGAAGCCGCTCAACGACACCAGCAGATAGGGCTGGCCCTCATGCTCCACCAGGCCGCGGGCATAGGGCGCCCAGGCGGCATCGAGCTGGCCGCGCAGCGGCAGTTCGCCCTCCGGCACCTGGCAGATGTCGTGCACGGCATCGACCATCAGCCCATAGCTGTGGCCGCTGATGTCCGCGATGATCGCGAAGACCCGCCGCTCCATGGGTGTCGGCCGCCCCCGGACCAGCGCGGCGACGTCGATGACGGTCAGCACCCGGCTGCGCAGCGCGGACAGCCCGGCGACATGCGCGCCCATGCCCGGCACCGGCGAGATGTCGGTCAGCTTGACCACCGCCTCCACCTCCCGGGTTTCGACGGCGATCCTCGTGCCCGCCAGCGTGGCGAAGAGGTAAAGCTGGTTCATGCGGCTATTTCTCCGTTCCTATCGCCGCGATCCGGCGAGCGCGGCCATCAGCGCGTCCTGATCATAGCGATAGATGCTGCTGTCCTGGGGTCCGGCGGGTCGCGGCGTGGCGCGCAGATGGACGATGCGGCAGCCCAGCAATTCGCTCGCCTGGGAGGCGTCCGATCCGGTGAACAGCACCACATCCTGCGGGTCGACCGCTTCGTCGGCGGGCAGGCCCATCACCACATCATGCCCGGCCTGGCGGAGCAGCGGCGCCAATATCTCGCGCGTCCAGCCATCCTCGCTGTCGGCCAGCAGGCAGCGACCGCCGCTCCGTTCCGCGACCGGCTCCTCCGGCAGGGCGGCGAACAGGGCGAAGGGGTTGATCACCTCCAGATGCTCGCCATCGATCACGGCAACCCCGCTCAACAGCCCATGCATCGCGATCATGTCCGGCACGGCGGGCATTTCCACGATGTCGAGCACCGCGGCAACCGGATAGCAGGCCTCCCTCGCGCCGTCGCGCAGGCGGAGCGCGGCGACCTTCTCCTCGGAAAAGGCATGATGGCCGTTGGCGACCGGCACCAGCCGCCCGTCCAGACGCACGAAGCCGCGTCCGCCCGACCGACCGAACAGCCGGGCGTCGATGTCCTCGACCCTCTCGATCAGCGACAGCTTCAGCAAGCGCCGCTCGCCCGAATATTCCTCGAACCGCAAGGCAGGCACCATCTCGACACCGCCCTGCGCCTCCTCATCCTCCCCAGCCCGGCGGGCCGCATGATCGTCGATGATGTTGGGCAGACGCGCCGCATTGGCGAGGCCCGCCGCGTCCAGCAGCAGCATCGGCTTGCCATTGTCGGGCAGGGTCATGCCGGCATAGACGCCCGACGCCATCACCAGCGGCGATGCGGGACGGATCACCAGTTCCTCATGATTCTCCACCGCCGACACGCCCATGGCGAAGGGCACGCCGGTCGCGGAACGCACGACCATGACGGCACGCGGCCCGGACTGCGCGACCCGCTCCATGCCCAGCACGTCTTCCAGATCGATCATCGAATGGCGGATGGAGCGGATCGTCGCGATCTTGGCCCCGCCGACCTGCGCGATGTTCAGCGTCTCATTGTTGTCGTGCAGGATTTCCACGACCGCAGCGCGGGGAATCGCGAAATGCAGGTCGCCGGCCCGCACGATCAATCCCGGAATGATGGTCAGTGTCAGCGGCACCCGCAAGGTGATGGTCAATCCGCAGCCGGGCCGGTTGTCGAGCGCGATGACGCCGCCGATCCGCTCCACATTGGCGCGGACCACATCCATGCCGACGCCGCGCCCGGAAATGGCCGTGACCTGACTGGCGGTCGAAAGGCCAGGATGGAAGATCAGGTCGAGCTTCTCCGCCTCACTCATCCGCGCGGCTGCTTCCGGCGTCAGGCGGCCCGCCGCCATCGCCTTGTCGACCAGCCGGCCGGTATCGATGCCTTGCCCGTCATCGGAAATCTCGATGACGATCTGGTTGCCCGACTGGCGCGCCTCCAGCTTCAGCCGCCCCGCTTCGGGCTTGCCCAGCGCCCGGCGCCTTTCCGGCGTTTCTATGCCATGGTCGATGCTGTTGCGGACGATATGGGTGAGCGGGTCGACCACCATCTCCACCATTTCGCGGTCCATTTCGACATCGCCCCCCTCAAGGCTGAGGTCGATGCGCTTGCCCAGGTCCCGGCCGAGATCGCGCACCATGCGCGGGATGGCCGTGAACAGGCGGTCGACGCGCTGCATCCTGGTCTTGGAAATGGCGTCGCGCATGTCCGCGACGCAGGTCGACAGTCTTTCGAAGGCGCTTTCCAGTTCCGGATCGCCCGACCGCTCGCGCAGCTTGCGCGACAGCTCGTTGCGGGCCAGCACCATGTCGGACACGCCGTTCATCAACTGGTCGATCAGCGACAGGGGCAGGCGGATCGTGCGCGGCGCCGATTGCCCGCCGGAAGCGCGCGCGACGGCGACGGACGCCGCCGGCGCCTCGCCCTCATCCGGCGCGGACGCTTCCTTCTCCGTCAGGGCGGCGATCAGATAATCGTCATTCTCCTGCGGCAGCGCAGCGCCGATGGCGACCGCCTCGGCCAGTTCCGCGATCCGGTCCATAATGCCCAGAACGGCGCTGACGGTGGCAGGATCGGCAAGGCGCTTGTCCGCCCGGATTTCCGACAACACATCCTCAGCCGCATGGCTCAGCCGTTCGAACCGCGGCAGGTTGAGGAAGCCGCAGCTCCCTTTCACCGTATGGAAAAAGCGGAAAATGGCGTCCAGCCGGTCGCGGTCCGTAGGGTCGGCTTCCCAGGCGACGACCTCCCCCGCCAACGCCTCCAGCGTTTCCTGCGTTTCCGATATGAATTCCTGGAGTAGCTCGTCCATTCCACCGCCTCATGGGATAGGCGGCGGACCATGGCGCGGCTGTGGTTAAATCCCCGTTAAAGAGGGGTGGCGCGGCAACCATGAAAGGAAAAGGGGCGCCGCGACCGGCAGTCGCGGCGCCCCTTTCGGCTCGGTAACAGCCTTGAACTTAATGCGCCTCGGTCTTCTCGACCGAGTCAGCCGCCTTTTCCCCGGCTTCGCGGGTGGCGTCCGCCTTGTTCTCCAGCGCGTCCGCGGCGTTTTCAGCGGCGCTTTCGGCATTGCCGCTCAGATTATCGGCCATCGCTTCCATATTGTCGGCCTGGTTGTCGATGGCGTCCGCCTGATTCTCATACGCGTTCTCGACCTTGTTCTCCTGCTTGGAATCGCATGCAGCAAGCGCGATCAGGCTGGCAAGGCCAAGGACTGATACGAAGGTTTTCACGGCGTTTTCTCCTGTTGCGCCCCCATGGGCTGACGTCATTCGGCAAGGGGACCGGATGCCCGGAACCCTGACGCCCATCAACTGGTCGCGCGAAGGATGGTTCCCGCCGCACGCTCCTTTCGTCGCGGAAACGACTTATTTTTTCAGGGAATCGCGAATTTCGCGCAGCAGCAGCACGTCCTCCGGCGTCGCGGCCGGCGCTTCCTCGGGCTTGGGCATTAGCTTGTTCACCGCCTTCACCAGCAGGAAGATGATGAAGGCCAGGATGAGGAAATTGACGAACACGGTCAGGAATTCGCCCCAGCCGAACATGGCGACATTGGCCGCCTTCAGGTCGGCATAACTGTCCGGGTTCCCCTTGAACCCGGCGGGAATCTCGCCCAGCCGGATGAAATAGCCGGAAAAATCGGCCCCGCCGAAGATATAGCCGACGACCGGCATGATCAGGTCGTCCGTCAACGACTTGGTGATGGTGGCGAAAGCCCCGCCGATGATCACGCCGACGGCCAGGTCCATGACATTGCCGCGATTGATGAACGTCTTGAATTCGGAAATCAGCCCCATGGCGAACCCCTTGTCCCGATTGCGATATTGACAGCATGAGCCGTTGCGAAGGCTTCGACAACCGCCTATTTCCTCACACGAAACAAGCCTGAGGATGTTCCATGACGATCCTGCGCCAGTTCCGCCTGTTCCTTCTGCCGCTGCTGGGCGCCTTTGCGCTCAGCGCCTGCGGCATCAACAGCGTCCCCGCCGCCGAGGAGGTCGCAAAGGCCAAATGGGCCGACGTGCAGGCGCAATATCAGCGCCGCGCGAACCTTGTCGCCAATCTCGTGGCCACGGTGAAAGCCGCCGGCAAGCAGGAGCAGGACACGCTGGTCAAGGTGACGGAGGCCCGCGCCAGGGCCACCTCCGTCCAGGTCAATGCCGAGGATCTATCCGATCCCGCCAAGGTGCAGCAGTTCCAGCAGGCGCAGGCGCAACTGAGCCAGGGCCTTGGCCGCCTTCTCGCCTCGGTAGAGGCTTATCCGGAGCTCAAGACCAACCAGAATTTCCTCGACCTGCAATCGCAGCTCGAGGGTACGGAGAACCGCATCGCCGTCGCCATTCGCGACTATAACGAAGCGGTGCGCGCCTATAACACCCGCATCCGCACCTTCCCCGACGCGATCGGCGCCAAGATCATCCATGGCGCCAAGCCCATGACTCCGTTCCAGGCCACCACGCCCGGCGCGGAAGAAGCGCCGAAGGTCGATTTCGGCAACTGAGCCGGTGATGCTCCGCCGCCTGCTCCTGATCTTCGCGCTGCTGGTTTTCATGCCCGTGGCGGGAGGGACGGGAATCGCGCCTTCCGCTCAGGCCCAGACCTTCCCCAAGCTGACCGGCCGGGTGGTGGATGACGCCGCCCTGCTCTCCCCTCAGCAGAAGCAGGCGTTGACCGACAAGCTGGCGGCGCTGGAGCAGCAGAGCGGGCGGCAACTGGTGGTGGCGACCCTGCCCGACCTCCAGGGATATGACATATCCGATTATGGCTATCGGCTGGGCCGCGCCTGGGGAATCGGGTCCAAGGACAAGAATGACGGCGCGCTGCTGATCATCGCCCCCAATGAGCGCAAGGTGCGGATCGAGGTCGGCTACGGCCTGGAAGGCATCATGACCGATGCGCTGTCGTCCCAGATCATCCGCAACGCCATCACGCCCCGGTTCAAGGCCGGGGACATGCCCGGCGGGATCGATGCGGGCGTGGACGCCATCGGCAAGCTGCTGACCCTGCCCCCCGAAGAAGCCAAGGCGCTGGCGGCGCAGGCCGAAGCCAGGGCGCGCGACGCAGCGGACGATGGCGGGGCATTCATGGCGATATTCTGGCTCGTGGTCGTCGCGATCATCGTGATCGCCATGCTTTCCGGGCGGGGCAAGGGACGGCGCTATCGGGGCGGATCGGGACCGATCATCCTGTGGGGGCCGGGCGATTCCGGATGGGGCGGCGGCGG